>CAXMZV010000613.1:0-3086 GCA_964199985.1 Candidatus Ilumatobacter isfjordensis
TGTTCGGGTCGCTTCGCGAATTCCTCAATGAGCCGCTTGGTGACCGAGGGGGCGAGGAGTGCGTTGCCGTCCGCAATAACGCGCACCGCATCAGCGAGTTCTTTGGCGGGTGTGTCCTTCAGTAAAAAGCCGCTGGCTCCCGCCCGCATGGCGGCGTAGACGTATTCGTCGAGATCGAACGTCGTGAGCATCAACACCTTGGTCGAAATGTTCGGATCGTCACAGATGATCTTGGCCGCTTCGATGCCGTCCATCTGGGGCATGCGTACATCCATGAGCACGATGTCGGGGTTCGTCCGTCGACAGAGCTCGACTCCCGCCCGGCCGTCCTCGGCGTCGCCAACCACGTGCAGATCCTCTTGCACATTCAGAATCATGGTGTAAGCGTCGCGCATGAGGGCCTGGTCATCGACGACGGCGACAGTGATCGTCATGCTGAATGCTCCGGGGTGAACTGCTCGGCGGATGCGACTCGGAGGCTGCGAACTTCACTATCGAGCGGAATCGATGCGGTCACTCTGTAACCGCCGCCGGGCTGTGGGCCGGCGGTGATGGTGCCGTCGTAGAGCTCGACTCGTTCGCGCATGCCCACCAGGCCATTGCCGGTGTTCGTGCCGTCGAGGCCGGCAACTGCGCCTCGTCCGGTGTCAGAGATGCTGACGAGCAGCGTTGTGTCGTTGTAGGTCAGTTCGACCGATGCAGTTGCGAACGGCCCGCCGTGTTTGAGCACGTTGGTGAGGGCTTCCTGCACGATCCGATACACGGTCAGCTCGAGTCCGGGTGACAGCGAAGGTCGTTCGCCGGACACGCTGAACTCCGTCTCGAGTCCGGCATCGCGACACTGCGCAATGGTTGCTTCGATGTCGGCCAGTGAGGGCTGAGGGCCTCGACTGGTGTGTTGGTCATCGTCGGTTGCTTGACCATTGCGCAGCACGCCAAGCATTCGACGCATCTCGTTCAGCGACTCTCGGCTCGTCATTTCGATCGATTGCATCATTTCGATTGCCTGGTCAGGATGAGTTGGCGCGATCTCCTGCGCCGCAACGGCCTGCACGGAAATGACGCTCATTCCGTGGGCCACGACATCGTGGAGCTCGCGGGCGATTCGCAACCGCTCTTCGGTTCGTGCCTGCTCGGCAGCGGCCGAGCGGTCGGCTTCGGCCTCGTCGGCGCGGGCTTCGGCCTGCATGAATATCTGTTGACGGTTGCGTGCAACCACACCCACGAAGACCGCCATACACATCGACGTCAGCATCGCTGCTGCGGCTGAATACGCAAAGCCATTGGCGCGATCCAACAGCGTGAACGCGGCGACGGTAAACACCGTGACCTCGAAGACGACAATTGTGATCCATGCGTGGCGTCGGTGCACCGCGTGAGCCGCGACGGCGTACAGACTCGCAAGACCGGCGATCGACATGAACGAGCCGTAGTCGCGGAGGTAGAAGATCACCATCAGGATGCCAAGCAAGGCCAAGCCCAAGACTGGTCGCTCGCGGCGCAACAAGAGCGACATCGAACCCAGGGCAATCAAGGCGATGGCCGCGAGGTCAGGCTCTCGCGGCAGGAGCGGATTGGCAGTGAGTCCGAAGAGGTCGATGAGTTCGAGGACAAAGACCAACAGCACAAAAGCAATGTCGGCGACGACAGGACGGTCCCGAAATCTCTGTTGCGTTTGGTTCGCAACCTCGATCAGTCGCTCAGCGATCACCGTCATACTCAAACGCTAGTTGCTCTCCAGGTCTCGGCAGCCCGTCGATCTGGTGAACTGCCTTCCGTCAAAGGGATGAAATCGCCGCGCGCCGCGCCAGCTACTCCGGTGCAGCTCCAGGCCTGACGACACCGGTCTCGTAGGCAAGGACCACTGCTTGAACTCGGTCGCGCACACCAAGCTTGGCGAGCAACCGGCTGACGTGCGTCTTCGCGGTGGCCTCGCCGATGTACATCGCCTCGGCGATCTCTCGGTTGCTGTGACCTTGAGCCAGCAGTTGCAGTGCCTCAAGTTCTCGGTCTGTCAGGTCGCCGGGTAGTGCAGCGGTCACGGCATGAGGTTCGGGCTGTGCCGCGAACTCCTCAATCAGCCGCTTGGTGACCGACGGGGACAGCAACGCGTCGCCGGCGGCGATGACCCGGACTGCCGCCACGAGTTCCTTGGCAGGTGTGTCTTTGAGGAGGTACCCGCTGGCACCTGCACGCATCGCGCCGTAGACATACTCGTCGAGGTCGAACGTGGTGAGGACCAACACCTTGGTGGCACAGCGTTCATCGGCGGCGATCAGCCTGGTGGACTCGATGCCGTCGAGCACCGGCATCCGAATGTCCATCAGCACCACGTCGGGGCACGTGCGTTGGCACAACTCGACGCCGAGCCTCCCATTTTCGGCGTCGCCGACCACTTCGATGTCGGGCTGTGCCCCCAGAATCATGGCGAAGCCATCGCGCATGAGTGCTTGGTCGTCGACGATTGCAACGGTGATGGTCATGAGACTTCCTCGGTGATGGGCTGCGCTGCTGACGACACGCTCGGTCGGTTCGTCGTACCGGAGACCGGAAGCGAGGCGCGAATCGAAAATCCGCCACCGGCTTGCGGGCCTGCCGTGAGCTCGCCGCCGTAGATCTCGACGCGCTCGCGCATGCCGACCAATCCGTTTCCGGCGCCAGTGGTGGCGAGCGACGACATCGCTCCGGCACCGTCGTCGGTGACCTCGACTGTGACCGAGCTGTCCAGGTACGCGAGCCGAACGACCGCTGATGCCGACTCACCAGCGTGCTTACGCACATTGGTCAGGGCCTCCTGCACGATCCGGTAGGCGGCAAGTTGGACCCCGGTCGAAACGTCGTGCGGGCTGCCGGTCACGAGCAGCTTGGTGGGCAGCCCGGCGCCCACCGACTGGGCAACTGCGTCGGCGACATCGTCGAGACCCGGTTGCGGTACCAGGGCCGATTCTGGGCCACCGTTCTCGCGCAGTACACCGAGCATCCGCCGGAGTTCAGTGAGCGATTCGCGGCCGACACGTTCGATGTTGCCCAACACTTCGATCGTCTTGTTGGGGTCGGTGTGGGCGATCTCCTGGGCTGCGGCCGCC
>CAXMZV010000614.1:0-3085 GCA_964199985.1 Candidatus Ilumatobacter isfjordensis
CACGGAGCGCTGCCACTGCGGTGCGTTCGCCCGGCGTTGTTCCGCGATCAGCCAGACGATGGTCGCAGGCAGCCACGGTGAAGGCGTCGATTTCGCCGGCGCCGCGCGCCCGTTTGAAGATCTCGACCCCGAGCCGAACACCCATCTGCTGTGCGAACCCTTCGATTTCGAACGTGGCCATCTCGACGTAGGTCAACGCCGCATCGAATCCGGCCGGTCC
This sequence comes from Candidatus Ilumatobacter isfjordensis, assembly GCA_964199985.1. Lineage (GTDB taxonomy): Bacteria > Actinomycetota > Acidimicrobiia > Acidimicrobiales > Ilumatobacteraceae > Ilumatobacter_A > Ilumatobacter_A isfjordensis. Next base: position 221 of record CAXMZV010000614.1, read on the forward strand.
TCCAGCCGCATTGGTCCAGTCGATCACCACCGGGTCCTCGCTCGCGAGCATCACGTTCATCGGGTGCAGATCCAGATGCAGCACGCTGTCGTCGCGACGTTTGCTCGGCGCTGCGGTCGAGGGTGTGACCATCCAGTTGGGCGCAACGAGCGCATTGATCTCGCGTTGCAGACGAGCGAGTAAGCGCACGTGCGAGAACAGTTTCCACGGACGGGCTTCGAAGTCGTCGAGCATCGTGATGCCGTCGATCCGTTCCATCAGGATGTCCCGGTCGGGAAGGTGGTCCGGACCGAGGTCGAACACCGCAGGGACTCTGATGCCCTGCTCGGCGACGAACCGCATGACGCGGGTCTCGTACGCAATGTTGTGGTCGGGTCGGCGATAACGGCGGAGTACCCGGCCGTCACCGACGTCGTACACGTCAGCCGCGCGGCCGCTCGCGAGGAGCGGGCCCGGAGGCGGTACGACCGACTCGGTCACGGCAGCTTCACCATGTCAGCCAAGCACCTGGGCGAGTGCTGTGAGGGCGCGATCGATGTCGGCCTGTGATGTGTAGTGGACGAACGACAGGCGCACGACGCCGCGGTCTGGGTCGATACCGAGGCCGTTCAGGACGCGCACGGCGTAGTAGTGACCCGAACTCGTTTGGACACCCCGTTCGACGAGCTTCCGGGCGACGACGCTCGGCTCGTGGGTGAGCGGCGCAAACGCGATGGTCGGACAGCGATGACCAGTGGCCGGGTCGAGCGACGTGGGGCCGACCATTCGGACGGCGTGATAGCTCGACAGCATCTCGAGCAACTGGGCCGAGAGGAAGTTCTCGTGCGTCCGCCACACGGCCGACGCGCGCGCGCACGCGGTGCGCAGCGAATCAGTCGATGCTCCGCCATGTGCACGGTGAAAGGCGAGGACGTAGTCGAGCACGGCGCCAGATGCAGCGACCTGGGCGTGATCGGGACCGGTCGGGTTCAGCCGCTTGTCGGGCGACCCGGCACTGAAGAAGTGCGCCTGGTTCGGCAGCTCGTCGAGGAGGCCGTTGCGGACGACCATCAACCCTTGATGCACCGAGTAGGTCTTGTACAAGCTGAACAGGTACACATCGGCGTCGAGGGCAGCGACGTCGGGAATCGTGTGCGGCGCGAACGACACACCGTCGACGATGACCCGTGCACCGACCGCGTGAGCGAGTTCGGTGATGCGTGCGATGTCGTTTTCCTGACCGACGATGTTCGACGCATGGGGCACTGTGACGAGGCGCGTCTGCGGGGTGATCAGGGCCTCGAACTCCTCGATGTCGAGCAGTCCGGTTTCCGGATCCATGCGCCACTCGCGCATCGTCAGGCCGAGGCGCGACGCCATCCGTCGAACAGCACCGGTGTTCGCTTCGTGATCCTGGTTCGTGACGATGACCTCGTCGTCCGGTCCGAGGATCTGTCCAAAGGCATCGGCCAACACGAAGGTGTTCATCGACGTCGAGGGCCCGAACACGACTTCGGAACTCGCGACCCCGAGCGCCTCCGCCCAGCGGGCACGGGACCGATCCATCTCCTCGCCAGCACGCTTCGACGAAGCAAAGCCCGAGTAGGGCTGGACCTTGGTCTCGGTGTAGTAGGTGGTCAGCGCATCGATGGTCTGGCGGCAGGCAAACGAGCCGCCGGCATTCTCGAAGAATGACTGCCCTTCGTTGATCGATTGGGAGAAGGCGGGAAATTGGCTACGGACCCAGTTGAGGTCGATCACATCACTCACGTGATCAACGTACCCTGTGCCGCGCTCCGCGCCATTTCTTGCACAATCACTCGGTGAACGTGATCGGGGCGCGGCGGGAGCGGTCGACGGTGAGTTGGAGGACGTCGGGCCGCGAGTAGTGGCCGGCCGGGTCGAAGTTCTGACGTTCAGCGCGGACCTGCCCGAGGTCGAGGTCAGCGTAGATGATCGTTTCGGCGTGCTTGTCGGCCTCGATGATCGTGGTCCCGTCGGGTCCGACGATGACGCTGCCGCCGCTCGCCCATCGATTGCCAACTTCGAGCATCTGCCCAAGCAGCGGAAAATCCTCGGCAATGTCCGCCTCACGCAGCACGGCGCCGGCGCTCACGACGAAGACGCGACCTTCGCGAGCGACGAAGCGGCTGATGTCACCGGATGTCTCAGGCGATCCTGGCCACGTGGCGATGTGCACCTGTGGACCCTGGGCCCACATCGTCGCTCGAGTGAGCGGCATCCAGTTCTCCCAGCAGTTGAGGCCCGACACGCGCACGGTCACGTCATCGATGGCAACGTCGTGGACACGCAGCCCGTTGCCATCGCCATCGGCCCACATCATTCGTTCGCCATAGGTGGGTTTGAGCTTGCGGTGCACGCTGACGATTCCAGCAGCAGGGTCGATCGCGACGAGCGAGCAGTAGATCGAACCGCCGGACTCGGAACGCTCGGCGACACCCAGGTAGACGAAGATGCCGAGCTGGCTGGCAACAGACACCACCGTGTCGAGGTCGCCGCGTGCAATGTCGACGGCATTGTCGAGGTAGACCGCGTAGGCGGCTTTCTGATCGGCGTCGTTGAACGTGGAGGCGTTGCTGAAGTCAGCCCACGACGGGTAGCCGGGAACGAAGGTCTCGGGGAAGGTGACGAGTTGGGCACCGTTCGCAGCGGCCTCACCGAGGGCGTCGAGCACCTTGTCGAGGGTTGCCTCTCGGTTCATGAACACGGGTGCGAGTTGTGCTGCAGCGACTCTCATCGATCGCGAACCTAGCGAGGTCGACGGTCACGCACCGTCAGTGCAAGGCTGAGGAGATGGACATCGATGTTGCCTCAGTCGACTACGCGCTCAGCACGACACGGGCGGTGCGGCGGCGGCTCGATCTC
>CAXMZV010000615.1:0-3081 GCA_964199985.1 Candidatus Ilumatobacter isfjordensis
ATGCCGGGGGTCCCTGCATCAGACGGTCGTAGGCGGCGGCCACGGGCGAGTGCTCAGACATCGCACCCCACAGCGACTCGATCCACCAGGTGGCACCGGCGTCCCGGTATGCGCTGGGGGAGTGGTCAGTCCACTGACCCTCGACGACGATGTCGAAGTCGTCGGCGGTGTCGGGGTGTGCGTTGATTTCGGCGCGCAGTGCGGTCACCTCATCGAGGTGGGGCTGGCGGACTCCGCCCTCGGCGTCGGGGTCGATCACTTGCGGGATGATGCCGTCCCACCGCAGAGCTCGACGCATCGACTTGTTCCGACCGAGTGCGCCGACGCACCAGATCGGCACCCTGGGTTGCTGGACGGTATTGCCGAGGGTCGGGAACTCCGTGGACTGGACGGTGTAGTGCGTGCCCGAGTACTCGAACGGTTGGCCCGCCCACAGGCCGCACATGATGTCGAGGCACTCGTCCATCAACTCGGCGCGGACCTTGCGGTCGCATTCTTCACCGAAGGTCTCGAAACCGGAGTCCGTGGCACCGAGGCCGACCGACAACGTCACCCGTCCGCCCGAGACGCGATCAACCGTGGCGACCTGGCTGGCCAGTTCCCACGGGCGTCGGCGAGACGGCGGCGTCAGCATGGTGCCCAGCCGAATCTTTGACGTGCGGACCGCTGCGAGTCCGAGCGAAATCCAGGCGTCGACGCCCCACACCGGCTCCCAGACGAACAGGCCGTCCCAGCCCGCTTCCTCGGCAGCGGCCGCGAGATCTCCGATGTCCGTTGCGTCACCCCACGGAACCACGAAACCGAACTTCATGATCGAACCTCCTGCCCTCGACGTTACGTCGTCTGGCGGCAGCGTGCCCGAAAAGCTGTGCGTCACATCGGGGTCGGGGCCCAATGTGACTCGTTTGTCACGTCGGGGTCGGGGCCCGATGTGACGGGAACGGGCGATTTGCTGGCAGGTTCGCGGTGGCCGGGCGGCTCGTCACCGCCCAAGATGACGTCATGGACAACACGATCGTGCCCGACGACAAGGATTGGACCTGGGTGCTCGAAACAGCGTGCCCGGAGTGCGGATTCGAAGCTGGAGAACTTGAGGTCACCGAGGTGGGTTCGATGATTCGGCGCAACGCTACGGAATTCGCCGAGGTGCTCAGTGGCCCTGCCGACGTGCTTCGGGAGCGGCGCGATCCAGGCAAATGGTCACCGCTGGAGTACGGCGCACACGTCCGCGACGTCTATCGGCTGTACCTCGAGCGGCTCACGATGATGCTCACAGCGGACGACCCGCTCTACCCGAATTGGGACCAGGACGAGACGGCCGTCGTCGACAACTACGGAGCGCAGAACCCGACCGTGGTGGCGGAGGAGCTCGTCGTCGCCGCCGAAGCGCTCGCAGCCGCCTTCGATGATGTGCAGGGCGATCAGTGGGCTCGCTCTGGCCGTCGGAGCGACGGAGCTACATTCACCGTTGACACCTTCGCCCGCTATCTCATTCACGACCCGGTCCACCACCTCCGCGACGTCCGCTCCTGAATCACACCGAGTCGCAGTGGGACCGGGTGCAACTGTGACCGGGGTGTTGCGTACAGTTCGGACATGGCCACCCTCGTCGAGCGTGCACACGAACTTCGCCCATTGATTGAGGAACAGGCAGCGGCCTCTGAGCAAGACCGCCGGCTCGCGGCACCTGCAGTCGCAGCGCTGACCGATGCCGGATTGATGAGCATGTGCACGCCGTCCGCGTATGGAGGCTCCGAGACCGATCCTGTCACGTTGATCGAAGCGATCGAGGCCGTCGCGACCGGAGACGGCGCTGCCGGATGGTGTTCGATGATTGCGTCGACAACATCGTCGATGGCTGCGTTCCTGCCGACTGAGACTGCGCAGGCAATCTACGGGGACCCGAAGGTTGTCACCGGCGGGGTGTTCGCCCCCAACGGTGTCGGTGCAGCAACCGAACGTGACGGTGTGGACGGCTTTGATGTCACGGGCCAGTGGGCCTGGGGCAGCGGCACGCAGCACTGTCAATGGGTGCTCGGTGGAGCGCGTTGCGATGACGGCACGTTCCGGCTCTGCTGGTTCCCGCAGGCCGACGTCGAGTTCCACGACACCTGGCGCACCGGTGGCATGCGTGGGTCAGGGTCGCTCGACTACTCCGTGACCGACGCCTTCGCGCCAGCGAGCCACACGATGCAGCCGGGGATCACCCCGCCGGTCGTCGACACCGGGCTGTCGCGGTTCCCGAACTTCACGCTGCTCGCTGCCGGGGTCAGCGCCGTTGGGCTCGGGGTGGGACGGCACGCGCTCGACGAGCTGAACGATCTGGCCCAGGGGAAGAAGCCGCAGTACTCGTCGCGCACCCTCGCGCAAAACTCGTTCACACAGATCGAGCTTGCGCGTGCCGAAGCTCAGCTGCGCTCGGCGCGGGCCTTCCTGCTCGACGAACTCGGCAACGCGTGGGCAACGATTTGCGAGGGTTCCGCCGTGACGGTCGAGCAGCGGACATTGATCCGTCTTGCCGCGACGCACGCCGCGACGGTCGGCGCAACAGTTGCCGACACGGCATTCACGCTGGCTGGCGGAACCGCGGTGTACGACACGAGCGTGCTCGGGCGTTGCCTGCGCGACGCCCACGTTGTGACCCAGCACATTCAGACGGCACCGAAACTCCACGAGAAGATCGGCCAGCTGCTGCTGGGCCAGGACACCGACACGTCCATGTTCTGACTGTCCGACTGCGTCGGACCTCGACTTCGTCGACTCTGCGACTTCGTCGCCGGTCAGAAGTCTTCGGGCTCCCGCCCGAACTCGCCACCGCTCCTATGCCTGGCCCGCGTGAAGCCGTCTCACCGCACTCAGACCAGGATCGGGATGTCGTCGTATCGCTGGCCAATGATGCGTTCGACGTCGGCGCCGAGCCAGTCGAGGCACGCGGTCATCAGCACCCTTGGGTCGATCTGCGGGCGGAGATCACCCTCAAGGAGGTCGGCAGTGTCGAGGGCGCCGGACAGGCCGGGCACGATCGAGTTCCCCATCACGAACGACACGCCGGCCGCACCATGGTCGCAACCGTTGCTCGCG
>CAXMZV010000616.1:0-3071 GCA_964199985.1 Candidatus Ilumatobacter isfjordensis
GACCCGGTCGACTTGTCGATGCTGGCCAAGCTCGACGACGTCATCGCCGAGGCAACGACCGGCTTCGAAGCATTCGACTACGCCCGCGCGCTCGATCGGACCGAGTCGTTCTTCTGGTGGTTCTGCGACAACTACGTCGAGCTCGTGAAGGGCCGCGCCTACAACTCCCGCGGTCCCGAGGCTGCCAACTCCGCGCTGCGTGCGCTGCGTGAAGCACTCGGGTCGGTGCAGCGCCTGTTTGCACCGATGATCCCGTTCGCCACTGAAGAAGCATGGAGCTGGTGGAACGACACCAGCGTGCACGCTGCCGCATGGCCCGCACCGAGCACACTCGGCGGCGATGCGGCGTTGATCGACCCAGTCATCGACACCCTGCAGCACATCCGTCGGGCCAAGACCGAGGCAAAGCAAAGCCAGAAGGCTCCGGTCGAGAGCCTCGTGGTCACGGCCCCGGCCGCTCTGCACGACGCCATCACGGCCGGCGACGCTGATCTCCGCGACGCCGGTTCGATCGCCGAGGTGTCGATCGTCGAAGGCGATGCACTCAGCTGCGCCATCACCCTGGCGTCAACTGACTGAGAACACGATCGACCGCAATCAGGTCGCTGACCAGGCCAAAGTTTTGAGGCGCGTGACCCAAGTCACAGCTATTCACCGATATCCTCGTGGGCCATGCGCACGAAGTTGGGTCTTGCCATTGCGTCGATGACAGTCGCCTCAGTCCTTGCCTTCGGCGCGCCTGGAGCGAATGCGCAGACCCCCACCACCGAACCAACCACCACCGAGCCGACGACCACCACCACCGTTGCGCCGGCTGTTGATGGACCGATCATCGTGCACTCAGGCGAAACCATCGACGGTGACGCCAGCGATCCGGCGCCGCCGATGCGCGGATCGCAGGTCGTCATCAATCCACCACCGAGCACCACGACCACCACGCTTCCCCCCGGTCCTGATTACAGCCTTCCGGCCAACTCGGGCACCGGCCGCCGTGCGGTGTACTCGAAGTCACTCCAGAAGGTCTGGGTCGTCGACGCCAGCAACCGGCTGATCAAGGAACACCGCGTCTCTGGCAAGCTGAAGTGGTGTGACCCTCGACCTGGCGAGTACCGAGTCTTCTCCCGGTCGCGCTACACCTTCGCGATCCAGAACCCGTCGATCATCTGGGGCTACATGGTGCGGTTCGCCAAGGGCTGCAGGGGTGGCAACATCGGCTTCCACGAGATCCCAACCAACAAGAACACCGGCTACAAGGTGCAGTCGGTCAGCCAGCTCGGCACACCGCTGTCCGGCGGCTGCGTGCGCCAGTCCGTTTCCGATGCCGTCTGGATGTGGAATTGGGCCTACGTCGGCACGAAGGTCGTCGTTCTTCCCTGATTCCTGCCCTGACTCTGGGTCGTCGCCGCGGTGAACCCCGCAGAGACTGAAGCTAGTGTCGCCAGCCGCATGTCCGACGAATCTCCACCCCCCACGCCTGTTCCGATCGCGAGCACGCCAGCACCGCCGCCCCCGGTCAAGCTCCGCCGCACCTGGCCCCAACGATTGACCATTGCCGGCGTCGTTCTTGCCGCCTTCGGTTCGTTTGCGGCCGGTTCGGTGCTCTTCGCTGCGCAACGTGTCGTCGAGGACCGCAACGTCGTCGTGCTCGACGACAACAATGCCGCAGCGGCACCTGACGATGATTCGTCCTTCGTCTCAACCGCACCGACCGAGGACGGCGCCGAGACCGACAGCGACACCGATCAGCCACTGCAACCGGTCGAGACGTTCCCGCCCGCCGAGCCGGCGGCCCGCAACTTCTTGATCACCGGCGCCGACAACAACGCCTGTATCGACCCTGACTCGCCATATGCAGGGGCATTCGGCGATCGCGAGGGCTTCGGTGAACGCAGCGACACGATCATGCTCTGGCGGGTCAATCCAGCAACCTCCCAGGTCGCGGTGCTGTCGTTCCCGCGTGACCTCTGGGTGACCATCGCAGGGCGTTCGAGCGAGCAGCGCATCAATGTGGCCTATGAGCGCGATAATCCGCAACGACTCATCGACACGATCTACCAGAACTTCATGATTGAAGTCGACCACTACGTCCAGGTCGACTTCTGCGCATTCAAGATCCTCGTCGACGCCGTGGATGGCGTGTCGATTCCCTTCGAGTTCCCCGTCCGCGACCCGAACACGGGGCTCAACGTGCCCGAAGCCGGGTGCTACAACTTCGACGGTGACCACGCCCTGGCGTACGTCCGCTCGCGCAAGCTCGAGTACCTGACCGAAGACGGTGAATGGAAGCAAGACGGCACGTCCGACCTCGGACGCATCTCACGTCAGCAGGACTTCATTCGCCGCACGGCCGACTCGTTGCTCGCGGCGGGTACGTTCAACCCGTCCGTCATTCGAGCATTGATCCAGACCAGCGATGACTATGTCGTGCTCGACAGCAACCTGTCGATCAACAAGCAACTCGAGTTCGCTGGCGTGCTCCAAGGGATCAACCCGGGTGAGATCACGACGTACCAGATCGAGGCGCGCGGCACCACGATCCAAGGGCAGTCGGTGCTCGTCCCGCAAACGGGTGGGTCGAACATGCAGGCAGTGTTCGCCCTGTTCCGCGGAGAAGCGACGCTGGCCAACGCACCCGAACAGGTCTTCGAGACGAGCACCACGGCGAGTCCCGACGAATCGGTGACAAACAACGGAGCCGCGGACGACACGATTCCCGAGACCACGCTCGACTCACCCTTCGACGCCATCGACACCACCACGACCGTCGAGGCCGTGCCGTTCGAGACGCTGCCGGTCGTCGAAGCCGAAGCGAACAACAAGGGCATCTTCCCCGACCCCAACGTCACGTGCCCCTGAGTCCCGAGCGCAGCGAGTCGGGCGGGCAGCCCGAGCACCGCTAGCAGCGACACCAGTCGCTGTTGTCGACGGTGCCGATCGTGGGCCCTCCCGAGCGCAGCGAGTCGGGCGGGCAGCCCGAGCACCGCTAGCAGCGACACCAGTCGCTGTTGTCGACGGTGCCGATCGTGGGCCCTCCCGAGCGCAGCGAGTCGGGCGGGCAGCCCGAGCACCGC
>CAXMZV010000617.1:0-3065 GCA_964199985.1 Candidatus Ilumatobacter isfjordensis
GGGTTGCGCCACCGACTGTGACGATGATGCCGAGATCACTTGAGACCAGCTCCGAACGAATGATGCCGTCTTCAACCGTGTAGTTGCCAATGGCAGATCCGGTCGCCACGCCTGAGCCTGTCTGTCCGGCGAGCGACACGATCAACGTGAAGTCACCGCTGTAGACGTACTCAGTCTCGGTGAATGTGATGCCTGGCGTGCCGACCGTGTCGACCGTGTCGAACGTGACAGCACCATCTCCGATGTTGGCTGCCACAGCGTCGTAGTACGCGTTCAACTCGGCATCGCTCACGACCCAGTTTCCGACGAGGCAGTCGGGCAGCGTGCCGCCTGCTGGCTCAGCTTCGGGGGGTTCAGTCTCCACCGGCGCCTCCGTCTCGGCTGGCGCATCTGCTGCGGGGAGTCCAGCGTCATCGTCACTGCCACCGCAGGCCGCTGCGCCGAGCGCGAGTCCGCAGATCAGCGCGGCGATTCCTTGGGGGAGAAGGCTCGCTTCATGGGCACCAGCTTCGCAGGCCGCTCACGGCTGATCTGGCGATTTACGCGTCGACGGCGTTGAGCGGAAGTGCGGTCGTCCGCTTCATCTCCTCCATCACGAAGATGGACCGGACGTCATACAAATCGACTGCGGCGATCAACTGCTTGTAGAAGGAGTCATAGGCGTCGATGCTCGCGACCATCACCTTGAGTGTGTAGTCGATGTCGCCACTGGTCCGGTACGCCTCGACGATCTCGGGGAACGAGTCGCAGGCCGCTTGGAACTGTTCGATCCACTCTGGCCCGTGATTGTTCGTTCGAATGTTGACGAGCGCCGTGACGCCGAGGTTGATCGCTGCCGGGTCGATGAGCGCGACGCGTGCGGTGATGACACCGGACTCCTCGAGCGCTTTCACCCGTCGCCAGCACGGTGTGGCGGTGAGCCCAACGGCATCACCAAGCTCCCGAGCGCTCAGCGTGCCGTCCTCTTGGAGCAAACGCACAATTTCCCGATCAAGTTCATCCACAATCGAAGATTCTTGCACAAATATTTCTTTTGGCGACACAAACATGCAGGAATGGTGATGATCGCCGCGAACAACGCAACACATCACCGCGTCGACTTCTCTACCGTTGTGGCATGACGTTGAAGCAACACTTCACCGAACACCCCGCGTCGGTCGACGAGACCTACCTCGAACACTTCAAGGTCGCTGCTCGCTTCGCCCGCTGCCTGACTGTTGCTGCTGGGGCCGCCGCCGTGCACGCCGTGGTTCCGTCGATGTGTACGAAGACTGCCAGTGAGCGCATCTGCGAGCTGCACACCGAGATGACCTCGGGCAAGCGCGGCGCCGCTCGCTCACTCGAATCCGTCGCCTGACTCAGGCTCTCGCTTCCCGATCAGGGAGTTGGAGTCGCTCCGCCGAGCACCGCTTCAAACTTTGCGGTGTCGACATTGCCTCCGCACAGCGGGAAGGCGCTCCGTTCGCCACGCTGCTCGACCGTTTCTGACAGGAGTCCGGCGAGGGCGACTGCACCCGCTGGCTCCGCGACATTGTGCGTTGTCCGGAACAGCAAGCGCATTGCGTCAGCCGCCTGGTCATCGGTGACCTCGATGATGCGAGCCGCGCCAGAGATCATCGCCACGATCGACTCGGCGTCGGGCACCCGGCAGGCGACCCCGTCGACGAAGGTGTCCGCGGACTCCGTCGTTACGACACGCCCGGCCTCGACCGACAGCCGTGTCGCTGGTGCCGCGCTCGACACGACGCCCACGATCGCCGTGTCGAGATCGAGCAGGTCGCGGATCGCGATCATCGCGTTGATGCCCGATCCCATCCCGACGGGGACGTAGACGGTGTCGAGCGGCCCGGCTGCGTCGAACAACTCGCGCACATAGGTGGCCACGCCGAGCACGAGGTCGCGATGGAACGGCGGGACTGCCTCGAGCCCGCGATCGCCGGCAACCCGCATCGCCTCCTCACGCGCTTCTTGGAAGTCGTGTCCGTACACGATCACCTCGGCACCGAGTGCACGCATTGCGGCATTCTTCTCAACACTGTTCCCGTGCGGCACATAGATGACGACCTCGCGGCCGTACTCGCGTCCAGCGAAGGCCAGGCTCTGCCCATGGTTGCCGCGAGTCGCGCTGATCACACCGGCAACGCCGGGACGTTCCCGCACGAGCCGGTCGAGATACACGAGTCCACCGCGCACTTTGAACGCACCGACGGGCGTGTGGTTCTCATGCTTGACGACCACGGTCGACCCAGCTGCGGCAGTGAGCATCGGCCACTCGTATTGCGGCGTCGCAGGCACGTGGCGGCGGACGACCTCGGTCGCGGCATCGAGTTCGTCCAGCGTGATCGGTGTCATGGCCGGAGCATGGCCCAACACCGCCGCTGTTGACAACCGCATTTCCGCCTCATTTCTGCAAGATCTCCTGCTGCAGCCCTTCTGGACTGGTGACCGGCTCACTGCCGAAGTCACTCACCAGTCAGGAACCGCCATGCACCACCCGTCTGAGTCCAACACCGATGTCAACCGGTTGCCCGATCCCCCGCATCGACCCTCACCGCGAACGACGGCGGTGGTCGTCGTCGGCGTGACGGCGGTGCTGCTCGCCGTCGGCGATGGCGTTGTCGCCGCCGGTGACCTCCTCGCCACATCGGCAGTGGTACCGGTACAAGTGGTCGACGTCTCCGCACCCACACCCGACCTGCCCACACCGGCAGTCGTCACCTCGCCCGCACCTGAGCCCGAGCCCGAGCCGGACCCCGAGCCACCCACACCGCTGCCGGTGCCCGAGGGGCCCGACCCCGTTTTCGACCTCCCGCCGTATCAGCCCGACGCGACCGCCGGCATCGGCGGGCTCAGTGCCGGCGCCGACAGCGGTGGCTGTGCCAACCAGTGCATCACCGCAGCACTGGCCGACACCAACCCCATGCCGATTCCGACGATCACCGTTCGATCCCTCGCGCCGGCGAGGATGCGCTTAACCATCAGCACCGATGCCCCGGTGACCGGCGCCGACGGCTCGCCGTACTTCAGCGGCGGCGTCGCACCGGTCTCCGAAAGCCACGACCTGC
>CAXMZV010000618.1:0-3064 GCA_964199985.1 Candidatus Ilumatobacter isfjordensis
TTTTCGATCTCGCCGTCGAACGCGAGCACCAATCAAAAGAATTTCAGCACCCTGCTAGCAGACCTCGCAGGCGGACGATCCAACGACGGGTGGTTCGCTCCCACGAGCTTTGGCGCATCCCGCCCGACTCTGACGGCGAACACAGTTCCGGAGCCACCAACCGCAGCCCGCCCGGAAATCGCTGCCTCCCACCCGCCTTTTGCCGCCACACTGCCGGCTCACTGTGGGATGTCAGGCGGCTGATCGGGTGGCGCATAATCCCACCTCGGCGAAGGGCGCAGGCCGTCCGAGATCGGCACGACTGCGGGCGGCCACCCGTCCGATATCAGCCTGCGTTGACGACGTTTCAGGATTGGATCGTGAGTGGGAGGGGTCCAGTTGGGCTTGTCGCCGTAGAGCGGACGTGGCGCCTTCTGCGATCGAACGCTCGCCGCGAGGCACGGGGCGACGGTCCGCCACTCCCGCGGTCGGGTGGACCATCTCCTCTATTCACGGCCCGTCGTTCCGCCGACTGTGGAGTCTGAAGGGAGGAGTCATGATGACCAGGAGAATTTGGCTTCTGCTTGGTCTCGGGGTGCTCGCTCTCGGGGCGCCCGCTTGCGGCGACGATGACGATGGAGGCGCGTCGACGACTGCACCTCCTTCGGAGGTCGCTAAAGATCCTGCCGAGCGGTTGTACGGAACCTGGGACGTCAACGCTGTCGGCTCCTATCACACGTGGGAGCCGGACGGGACCTGGTACGTCGCCGGCGCGACAGGAGGTGACCCGTACGATTTTGGCACGTACACCATCGAAGGTTCGATCGTCACGGTCGACACGGACCCTGACTCACCGGAGTGCCCACAGACGACAGGGAGCTATGAAGTGACGTTCATCGATGCCGACACCATCAGCTGGGAACTCATCGAGGATGAGTGCACAATTCGTGGGACCAACGTGCCGCGAACGCCGTGGGAAAGGGTCGGGGCGGAATAGGGAGACCACTGATCGCCCGAGCCCCCAGCCGCGATGCGCCGGTGAGCCGAATTGGGCGCGCACTTTTCACGGAGCGTGCCCGTGCTCGAAAGGCAGATTTGGCAGCTTCCCACCGCTCAGAAGATCGCGTGAGCTACGACAGCGATCCCACTCTGTATCAGCACTTCTCGCGCGGCCAAGGTGTCCCAGAATGTGCGGCGGCTTTGCCCCGCACCCCTGTCACCTATCGCCGGGTCGGAGGCGCCCATAGCGACATCGTCCGAGGGCACCTCAACCCGCTCGTGATCCGGCATTCTCGTGACACCCGCGCGTCCCATAACAACGCGCCGGGCCGGTGAGAAGCGCGTCACCCACGTCCGGGTCCAGGCCACCCCAAACGTTGCCCGACGCGGCACGCACTCGTCGTCGTCACGAGTCGACACCGTGGACGCCGGGTGCCGAGCGCGCGAAGATTGGTTCATGACCGCTCAACAGTCTTCGTTCGTGTCGTCCGCCGATGGAACAGAAATTGCCACGACAGCTTGGACTGCCGTCGACGGCGAGCCGCTCGGCGCAGTGCAGATCGCCCACGGGCTGGCCGAACACGCCGCCCGCTACGACCGCTTCGCCAACGCACTCAATGCGGCGGGGTTCGTCGCCTTTGCCACCGATCATCGTGGCCATGGCCGAACCGGCCGCGACCAGCTGGGCGAATTCGGTGCCGTGGGCTTCGACGGGCTCATCGCCGACGTCGTCGAGTACGGAGCGTCAATCAAGCAGGACCGGCCCACGGTCCCGCTGTTCCTGCTTGGTCACTCGATGGGGTCGTTCGCGTCACAGTCGATCATCGTCGACAATTCCGACCAGTACGCCGGAGTGGTGCTCTCGGGGTCGACCGCCCTCGACGTGCTCGCCGCGGGACTGGCCGACGCGGACCCCGACGCTCCGGCTGGGCTCGAGGCATTCAACGCGGGCTTCGAACATCGCACCGGCTTCGAGTGGCTGTCTCGCGACGAGTCCGAGGTCGACCTGTACGTCGCTGATCCGTGGTGCGGATTCGACACGCCCGACGATCTGATCCCTGCACTGTTTGCGCCGGCAGCGCGCCTGGCTGATCCGGCGGTGCTTGCGGGGATTCGCAGCGACCTGCCGCTCCTCCTCACATCAGGAAGTGACGACCCCTTGGCGGGTGGCGGTCAGCTGGTCGAGCTCCTCGGCCAGCGTTACCGCGACGCTGGCGTCACCGATCTGACGGTGCAGCTGTATCCGGGTGCTCGCCACGAGATCCTCAACGAGACCAATCGCGACGAGGTCACGACCAACATCATCAACTGGCTGACCGCCCACACCGCGGGCTGAGACTCTCGCCGACTGCGCGGACGCTCGGTCAGGCCGTGCGGCCGTAGAAGGTGGTCAGGGCTGACTCTGAGAGCGCAACGCCGGGCTGATCGTTGAACGCGAACACGACGAGCACGCGGGTCGTGCCACCTTCGGTTGGAGTCACTCGGTGGATGGCGTTGCGACCGCGGAACAGCACGAGGTCGCCGGGTCCGAAGTTGAGCGTGTGCACGAGCTCATCGCCGTCGAGAATGGTGCCGACACGATCGAAGGCCATGTCGCCCGCATCGGCGTCGCGCACCGCCGGAACGTGTTCGAAGTGAGCACCGCCTTCGGCTGCTTGGAGCAACATGGTGACGGCGAACGACGAGTTGTCGAAGTGCCAGCCGAGCTCCATGCCCTCGGCTGCGAAGTGGACGTTGATCGAGGAGAGATCGTCGGCGTACGGATGAATCTCGTCGATGCCGAGTACACCGCAGAGGAACAGATGGAACGATGCGTCGTCGTAGATCTCGCGCAGCGGTGAGTCCGTCGGGATCTCGTCGTCTGCGATCAGCCCCTTGCTGCTGGCGACCTGACGGTTGTACGGATGGTCGTCGGCCAGCGCCGGGTCGGCGGGTGTGAGGTAGACGTTGTGGGCCGCTGGGACAGGTTTACTTGGGCCGGTTTCGACGGAGCGTCGTCCTTTGGATCCTTGGGGGAGTGCTTCTTCCGACGGTGATGCTCTCCTGCATGTGCCTGCCGCTGGGACAGTTCGGCCTCTTGCTCCTC
>CAXMZV010000619.1:0-3061 GCA_964199985.1 Candidatus Ilumatobacter isfjordensis
CTGCGAAGAAGAAGGCTGTCGCCAAGAAGGCGCCTGCGAAGAAGAAGGCTGTCGCCAAGAAGGCGCCTGCGAAGAAGAAGGCTGTCGCCAAGAAGGCGCCTGCGAAGAAGAAGTGACCCTCGGTCACAGCTGAACACCGCACGGGAGGCCTTCGGGCCTCCCGTTTGGGTTTTCGCCAGCAGCGTGTGTCCGCCTGACCCCGAGGGCAAGCGGACGCGGAGCCCTCAGAGGCTGGTGATGAGCTTGTACACCTCGGCTGCGCCCAGACCGTGCGGCGCTCCCAAACCCGACAAGCGCTCGCTGATGCGGACGCGGAATGCGTCGAGTGCGCTGTCGTCCACTGCCTTCATCGTCGATTCGAACTGGCTCTCGTGGGCCAGGAGCGCGTGCAGCTTCGCGTCGACGTGGTCGCTCACATCCTCGACGTGATCGGGCTCGTCCGCTTCCCAGAGCAACAGTGCGCCGGGCCGATGGTGCGCCAGGCCGTGCTCGGGAAAGAAGTGAGGGTCACGCGACGCGACGATGCCCTCGCAGGCCAGCAGTCCCGCATGGCGATGGTCCGGGTGCAGGCGGTAACGCTTCCACGGGTCGTGGCCCAAGACGACGTGCGGCCGGATCTCGCGAATGACGCGGGCGACCTCGCCGCGCTCAGCAAGAGTGCTCTCGAGTTCGCCGTCGACGTGACCGAGGAAGCGCACTTCGCCAGCGCGGTCGGGCGAGGATCCAGCCAGTCTCAGGGCAGCCTCGCGTTGTTCCACCTGGCGACGTGCGGCCAGCGCGGCAACGTCCGCGTCGACATCCCAGGTGCCCTTCGAGCCGTCCGTACAGACGAGATGGTGGATCGTGCAGCCATCTGCCGCCCACTTCGCCAGAAGGCCGCCACAGCCGAACTCGACGTCATCAGGGTGTGCGCCGATCGCAAGCGCCGATTCAGGCGTCTCGAAGTTGCGGGTGTACTGCGAGACGTCGCCCTCACGTGCCAGCTTCACGTCGGGTTGACCGGGTTCGTTTGCAGCCATGTCGGCAGGGCCTCCTTGATTCGGGGATGGGCGAGATCGCTGGGGGTGTCGACGTCGAGCGAGAGGTCGTGATCGGTACGGACCTCGACGGTGATGCCGAGAGCTCGAGCTGCTTCAAAGTGACGGCTGAACGACCCGGGTCCGTAGGACGCACTGATCGCATCGGTGAGCGGGAACGACAGCACGTTGGTGCCGTCGCGGCGTCGATCGGGCACCAGCGTGACCGTTCCAGCACGCGCGACTGTTGGCAGCATCGTCGGGTGCGGCAGGTCCGCATGGGAAATGATGACCTGGTCATAGCCCGCATCGGCGATGGCAGCGACCCCATCGTCGATGGCGCCGTTCAGGCCCAGTCCCGGCCCCCAGATCACCGCAGCGTCGTGTTCGGCGGCCCAGTTGGCCACGTCGTCGGAGTCACAGGCCACGAAGACGTCGAGCCCAGTGCACGAGCGAACGACTCCGGTCGCCATCCATTGGGCGAGCCGAGCCCGGTTCGGCTCATCGACCACGCTCGCAAGTCGGCCCTTCGCTGCGTCGAAGCGCTTCACTGGGATCAACGCTGCGACTCGCACCGGACACGACTGTACGACGAGAGGCCAGACGTTCAGCTACCCGCCGGTCACCGGTCGTGGGTGGGGAGCGGCGTTCAGCATCTCCGTTCGTAGCCTGCATGCATGGTCGCACACGCTGTCGAACCGAGCCAGAGCGACGACGCGGGTGTCACCGTCGGCATCACCGGCCAGCAATGGCGAGCGTCCGTCTCGGCCTGGGGTGCGGTCGCACCGTGGGCAGAGGAGCGATCGGCGCCGCTCGAGTGGGCGGTTGCAGCGGATGATCGTTGGCACCTGCCAGCCAAGGAGGCAGCAGTCCGTCAACGGCGCGTGGACGGGACACCGGTGATCGAGACGCGCGTCCGCATTCCGGACGGCGACGCGGTGCACCGCGTGTGGTCCGTTGCCGATCGGGGTGGGCTCACAGTGATCGAAATCGAGAACGACTCGCCGTTGCCGTTCGCGGTCGCGTTCTTCGGGCGGAGCGTGCTGACCGAACGAGCGCCGAGCGACCTGCCGATCCAGGGCATCGACCTCCCCGACGACGCAGTCACGCTGCCGATTGCCCATCACACGTCGATTCGTGTGGCGATTCCTCACGGGCCCCTGCCGGCCGGGGTCGATCCTCACGCTGTCTCGCTTGCCAACCTGCCCAGCGGCGCCACGGTCGCTCGCGGCTGGTCGGCACTCACCGATCGAGCAAGCCGGATCGATCTGCCCGATGTGGGACTCGCAGCGGCGGTCACCGCGGCGCGATGCGACCTGATGCTCGAGGGCCCGGTCCGGGCCGATGACGACCCGGTCGGCTTCGTCCTCGATGTCGGGGAACTCGTGCGTTGCGGAGATGACGCCGAACCGTGGCTCGTCGAGATCGTTGCGCCACTCGAGGCCGTTGCCCGCAGCGACGACCCGCAGCTCCCTGCGGCGCTCGACGCGGCCCACAGGATCGCGGTCCTCGCCGGTGACCGACGGGCAGCGCGCGACATCGCCAAGATGGGGAACCGGGTCGCCGATCGCATCCCCGCTCCGGAGCTGCGTCCGTTTTCTGAGCTCGAGCGCGGTCCGTCCGCCGGACGCTTCGTCACGTCGGTCGAACGTCGCCTCATGTCCGGCGGCGACGTGCTGCCCATGGGTCTGCCGTCGTCATGGCTCGGGGTCAACTTCGAGTTGCACGGGGTCCCGATGTCGCCGACATCAACGGTGTCGATCGCAGTGCGCTGGCACGGCGAACGCCCGGCGGTGCTCTGGGAACAGACCGGGGACCCGCAACGGTTGACGGCGACGTCCATCGATCCCGCGTGGTCGGCGGAGAGCCGCACGGGCGAGGACCTGTGGGACGCACAGCGCTCGCCCCGTGCCTCGAGCTTGTCGGTGTCGGCCGGCAAGCTGTCCGCGACTCCGCAGGCTGTCCCAGCGACTCCCACGGCACGGGAAGCCACCGCGGCAACAAGTGTGGACGCCGCAACGAACACGCCTGACGCCCACCCCCTC
>CAXMZV010000620.1:0-3061 GCA_964199985.1 Candidatus Ilumatobacter isfjordensis
GAGCCGCAGCGAAGGCTGCCTCCCGGTTGCCGTGTTCGAGCAGCGTGGCGAACCAGATCCGGAACGGCCGCTGTTCGAGCCGATCGCGAAGGCTGAGAAGAGCACTCAGCAAGTCGGCCGCTACGTCGGCGCCGATCGTGGTCGGCGCCTGAGGTCCAATCACCATGTCGATCGCATCGAGCACCAGCGACTCAGAAGTTGGCCAGTGGTCATAGATCGTCGACCGGGCAACGCCGGCCTGCTGCGAAACCCGAAGCGCCGTGACAGCGCCAGCACCTTCGCTCAGGATCAGCTCGGCCACCGCCGACAGCACGGCGTCGCGCATGCGCTTGGTCCGAGGGTTCTCCGATGGCTCCTCTTCAGGTGGAGATGATTCGTTGCCTTGGGTGCTCGTCACGGCATCACCCTTTCGCTTGTGGCGTTCCCGGACAATCTGTAGGTTCCCGGACAATCTGTCTGTTAAGGTCTCCTCCCAACGTATCCCGAGGTAGCGCATCCAGCGCCCGACCCCACCGCCCAGGAGGTCCCAATGACAACGCACACCACCCACGACTACGTGCTTTCCGCAGGAGTCTCGGTCGACACAACCTCAACCGCCGAAGCGCTCACTCCCGGGCCCTCGTTGGACATGAAGTTTGCTGGTGCGCTCACGTTCTCCGACGATGGGGTGCTCTTCGTTGGCGACAACCACAACGGTGCGATCTACGCATTCGAGACTCCAGGAGAGGAGCGGTCCGGCAAATCGGCGCCGCTCTCCATCCGCAACATCGATGCCAAGATCGCCGAAATCCTCGGCGTCCGGTTGGGTGCGCTGGAGATCAACGACATGGCAGTCCACCCGGTTTCGAACGAGATCTACATCTCGATCACGCGGATCGAGAGCTTTGCCTCGCAGCCAGCGATTGTGAAGATCTCGGTCGATCGGGACATCAGCCTGCTGGACATTTCGTCGATGGCGTTCCAAAAGCAACTCCTGACCGATTTCCCAGAAGGTGACACCGAATTCCAGGTGCGGGGCTCGGGGCCCATGCCGCCGCTCCCGAGAGATGCAGCAAAAGGTGCCGTCGCTATTCGATCCTTGGCGATCATGGACTTGGAGTTCTACGACGGTGAACTGTTCGTCGCCGGCGTGGCCTACGACAGCTTCCAGTCGTCACTTCGACGCATCTCGTATCCATTTGACGGAACGCAGAGCGTGACAGCTGTCGAGATGTATCACATCACCCACGATCAGAACGAGAGCCGGGCACCCATCCGAGCGATGTCTGTGCAACACGTCGACGGCAAGCCGCAACTGGTCGCGGCGTACACGTGTAGCCCGATCGTTCTCGTCCCGCTCGAGCAAATTGAGGACGGCGCCAAGATTTCGGCGAACACGATCATCGACATGGGGAATGGTCAGCCGCTCGACATGATCCCGTTCCAGATGGGCGATCAGCCGATGCTGTTCGTGACCAACAACAGCCGCTCACCTCAGGTGATTCCCGTCTCGGGACTGAGTGACGCGAAGGTCGTGACCCACGAGGACTTCGAGCGCGGACCGAAGCTCGACCTCCACCCGGTCATGCCATTCGGCCCGACCGGCAAGGCGGTCATGTTCGAAGGTGTGCCCCTCCACATGGCGCTGCTCGGCAACGACTTCTTCGTCTCGCTGACCCGAGACGCGTACACCGGGGATCTGAATCTCGACATCAACCCGACCTTCTTCCCCAACCGAATCCACAACCTCGTCGCCGAGATGGACTTCCCGAAGGCCTGACCCGGGCGACTCGGCGACGAAACAGCCGGACGCTGACGATGAACGCGTGCAAGACGCTGACTGGGAGCACCGCGGTGCATGGTGTCGACGACCCTGATCTCCTCCTACCGCGACGCGTCGACGACCCGGTCGTGCTGCGGCTCGCACCGGGTGAGGCTGATCACCAACCGACCGGCGGGTGTCAGCGCCTTGCCGTGTTTGTCGGAAGCGCCGACGCATATCACGAGCAACGGCTACCAGTCGCCGGTCGAGACGAGCGCGATGAGCAGTACCTGAGGTTCACTCCTGCGTTCGGTTTCGTCGCTGGACAGGAATACGTCGTGCGCACTCGCCGCCGCGGCGAACCGCACCGGCTCACCGAGTTCCGGATCCCTCGTCAGGTGGCTGCCGCGCCTGCGCTCGTGACGGGCGTCTATCCGGGCGCTGGTGTTCTCCCGGAGAACGTGCTTCGTTTCTACGTGCACTTCTCGGTCCCGATGACACCCCACCGCGCATCCGACTTCGTCGCGCTACGCGACGCATCCGGCCGTGCCGATCGTGCGGCATTCATGCGGTTCAAGCAAGAGCTATGGAACGCGGACCGGACGCGCCTCACCGTCTTGATCGACCCGGGCCGCATCAAGCGGAGCGTTGCCACCAACCTCGACCTCGGCCCGGCGCTTCGTAACGGCGAACGCTATGCGCTGACGGTCGACGAGGGCTGGCCTGCGGCCGACGGCTCGTCGGTACTGCAGTCGTTCTCCAAGCACTTCCGCGTGGTCGCAGCCCTGAGGGAACGGCCCAACGTCGAGCGGTGGAGATGCCGACCGCCTCGACCTGGAACACGCGAGGCGTTGGGGATCGTCTTTGACCGGCCGTTCGACCGCCACCTCCTCGACGATGCCCTCCACATCGTCGTTGGTGACGGACAGCCGGTCGACGGCACGCCGCACCCCGGCGACGACGAGACGTCGTGGTCGTTCACACCCGACGAGCCCTGGACCACAGGTGATGTGCGGATCGTCGTCGACGACACCCTCGAAGACATCGCCGGGAACAACTTTCGTGAGCTTCTCGATCGGGACGTCGGGCACCGTTTGACTCTGGAAGCAACCCCCGACACACCAACAACAACAAGGAACCAAGTTGCGAAGCCCTAGGAAGCGGGTGAGCGTCGGATCCGTGCTTCGTCGTCGCTGGTCCAAGATCGCCGTCGACACGGCGTTGCTCGTGGGCTTCCTCACCGAGTTCATCACCCGGGAGGGACCTGACTACCGGCTCCATTCATGGGTCGGGATCGTGCTGGTACCGATCATCGCGATG
>CAXMZV010000621.1:0-3057 GCA_964199985.1 Candidatus Ilumatobacter isfjordensis
GAAGATGAACCCCGACGACGGCACCCGCATCGACTACCCCGCCGGCGCCAGCCCGCTGGGCGTGGTGTTCGACGGGACCAGCATCTGGGTCACCAACTTCGACGATGACACGGTCTCGAAGATGAACCCCGACGACGGCACCCGCATCGACTACCCCACCGGCATCCAACCATACGGGGTGGCGTTCGACGGGACCAGCATCTGGATCACGAATCAGGTCGACGCCACCGTGTCGAAGATGAACCCGGATGACGGTACCCGCGTCGACTACCCCACCGGCAACATCCCGCGGGGCGTGGTGTTCGACGGGACCAACATCTGGGTCGCCAACGGTACCGACCACACGGTTTCGAAGATCAACCCCGAATGACCGCTCGGGCGCTGTGACCAGCCCGCCGATGTCGGCCGAGTCGCCGCTCCGACGTCGGTCGAGCAAAGCGCACGCATCTCGTTCGACCGGCAAGGCAGGCCAACAACCCGAGCCAATCAAAACCGGCACGACGATCGGTTCTCGACGGTGCATACCGTTCGGACCTCCCGACGCACGTTCTCGCGCACGTACCCGAGCGCTTAGGTGCCGTTTCCGGACGGGTCATTTCCTCTGTGCCCGCGCGATATGGGCGGCACTGTCCGGACGCAGCTTGTCACGCGCTGAGTGTTGTCTTGCTGCGTGTCAGTCGCTCCGGGTTGCGCGTGCCGCTTCGATGCAGTCGCGGATGGCTTCAACCGCCGGTTCAGGAAGAAGGTCGGAGTTCCATTCCAGCATCGCCCAGACCCGACGCCGCCCGGCAATGCCCACTCCGGGTTGGCATGGGCGAGCAAGTCCAGTTCGTTGTCCGCCCGGATGGTGAGGAGGCGACGTCCTCGATCGAGGCGATCAGCTGCTTCCGTCGCGGGGTCGGGCGGCGCTGGTCGCGTGCTCGCGTTCCTTTCGTCAGGAGAACCAGGCGGTGCGCTTCGCCATCGATTGGTGGGCAGCACGCCATCGCTTGTCGTGGGTGCGGGTCTCGACGACGAGTTGCTGGGTCATCTGGCCGGCGGCGAACGCAGCGGGTCCGTCGAGCCGCTCGGCAACCTCGGTCAACCACGCTCCGACGGCGGCGTCGTTGAGCTCGCCGAGTGCGTCCTGGATCGCCGCCGCGTCCTTGGCGAACCTCTTCGCTTGTTTGCCGGCGGCCGGTGCGACCGCTTCGGTGGCGTAGCGCACTCGTTTGGCCAGGATCCGAACGGCGTGCAGCTCCGCGGGCGCGGGGTGGCGGTCGAGCCGGCTGATGGCGCGATCGAGTCGCTTCCAGCGCTTGCGGACGAGCTTGGGCATGACGTCGCGCGCCGGACGGTCCGCCCGCGACACCGTCGACGGGTCCGCCGATGCGACGACGAGATGATCGAACAGCACCATCGCCCGTTCGTCGCCCAGATGCCGGAGGAGCCGACGGCGATCCCGGCGACGCTTGAGCCAGACCTGATGCAGCATCCGGCGGGCGGCATCGTGGTCGATCTCGGGATGGCGGGCGAGGACGTCGCGGAGCTTCGCGCCGAGGATGTCGGCATCGCGGACCGCGCCCAGGTCGTCGATCAGCCACCCCAGCTCAGAGGCGAGACCCGTGGACCACTCGGAGTCGAGCAGCGGTTCGAAGGTCTTGAGGTCCGACCGCATCCGACGCGTAGCCACGTCGGCCTGGTGCACGCCCTCGGGATCGGTCCCCAGCCTGGCCGCGGGGAGCTGCAGCAGCAGCCGGGCCACCGATGACGAGAACGCCGACTGGATCACCTTCCGTGCGGTCGGCCTGGCCGGCAACGGTGTGACCTCGACGTCGGGCGGCTCCGATGCGGCCGGACCGAGCACTCGCACCAACTTGGGGATCGGCCGCTCGGCGGAACGTTTCGCCGTCGTCAGCCGCTCGACGACCGCGTCCAACAGCTGGCCGTCGGCGTCGGGCGCCAGTTCGACCTCGATCTCACGAAACGCCACGTCCTCGCCATCGGGCGTTGTCCCGAGGACGTCGTCGTCGGCCAGTTCGGCCACGACCGCGCCGTCGTCGGTCAGCCAACGACAAATCTGTCGCAGCGTCCGAACTCGCGCCACCTCCTCGACGGCGACGCCTCGCGTCAGCGACGAGACGAGGGCCACCGCCCTCACCGGAGGAACACCTCGATCGCCACTGAAGCCCACTTCTTCGCGGTCGAGGACGACACCCTTTGACGGCCTGGGGATCTTGACCGTCCAACCCTCGCCACTGCGGTGACGCAGGGTGCATCCCCACCGAGCGAGACGCAGGTCGGGCGTGTCGAAATAGGTGTCCTCGATCAGCGGCTCCTCGATCTCGTCGAGTGTCGTACCCGCAATGGCGCCATCGAGATCCGGCAACTCGAACGAGCCCGGCACGACCATCTTCACCTCACGTTCGCGCATCGTTCCTCCGCTTCGTTCAACGGTGCCTCCCTGGTGTTCCGCGTTCCAGTCTTTCAACTGCGTGCAACCTCCCCATCACTGGAACGAACGGGTCACCCGGGTGAGCCAACCATCGCCTCTGGACTGCGGGAAGCCGGAGGCGGAACGCTCTCACTCCGCTTCGAGCTCGCACCACAGGCGTTTCGCCAGGAATGGAGCGGCGGTGGATCGGCCGCACACGACGGGCCTGATGACCACGGCGACGAGGATGACGGCGATCGGGCTTTCCGTCGCAACTCACTGGCGCTACCTAGGACGGCAATCCGACAGCGTCGGGCCGACCGGCTCGAGGGTCTCAGGCCCGGCAGACGCGATCTCTCGGGCCGGCGCACATTCTGGAGCGGGATCGCTCGCTCAAACGTGCCGATACAGAGCGGTGCGACCGTTGCGTGAGGCTTGGAGTTCTGATCGGGTGACTCCGTGAATGTTTGCGACTTGTGAGTGGGTGAAAGGTCGGGCACTATGCGCTCGTGCAAATACGGCTCACACGCGACGACGTCGCTGCCGGCGACGAGCCGGACGATCGAGTTGTCGAGGCCGATGCTCGGACGTCGCTTGCACAGTTCCTCACCTCAACGGGACGGGCGTTCCTGCCCCACCATCTA
>CAXMZV010000622.1:0-3054 GCA_964199985.1 Candidatus Ilumatobacter isfjordensis
GTGAGCACCAGCGTGACGGCAACGAGCGTGACGGTCACCGTGACCTACGTTGATCCGACCGACGTACCGATCATCGGGCCATTCATCGGCCCGAGCACGCACCAGACCGCTGCCACGATGGCACTGGAACCCTGACGGTCGATGCCCGCCGTAGCCTGACCGGCGATGGATCTGCGAACCACTGCGAGCATCGTCGGCGGCATCCCGACCGTTGCCGTTGATGGCGTCGTCGACCTTGCGTCGATCGCGGTCTTTCGCGACGCACTCCTCCGGACGATTCATTCCAACAATGGCGTACTGATCGTGGCTGACCTCGACGGTGTTGCCGCGCTCGACGATTCAGGGCTTGGTGTCTTGCTCGGCGCTGCCGCCGCCGCACGGCAGGCCGACGGCGACCTCGAGATCGTCTGCAACGACGAACGACTGCGAACGCGACTCGAACGCACGCGTTTGGATCGGGCCATCACGGTGCGGACGTCAATCGCATGAACGGTCAGAGCGTCAGCGACGACCCGATCTTCCACATTGCGCTCCCCGACGACTGGGCCGGTGCCTTCGCCTCAGGTGAATACTGCGTGTCGACACGCGGCATGTCGCTCGCCGACGTCGGATTCATCCACTGCTCGACGGACGAGCAGATCGAGACGACGGCGAACCGTTTCTACGGCGACCTGACCGAGCTCGTATTGCTCACGATCGACCCCGTCGCCGTTCCCGCCGACATCCTCTGGGAACCCCCGACCCCTGGCTTCGACGAGCTCTTCCCCCACATCTACGGACCCCTGCCGATCAGTGCAGTGAACATGCGCCGCTTCTGGACCCGCGAGGGTCAAGACTGGCAACTGTCGGAGCACTAACCAGCACACGCCAGCCCACTGGGTCACGCGCTGACCGGGCCTCCCGCGAGAGTGCGACGCCAGTCGCCCCGCGCCGCAGGCGTGGAGCAGGACTACCAGTGCAGGGTGCCCGGCGCTCCCTTAAACGGGCCGGTCACGTTCGCGGTGATCCACCCGCCGTAGAACTGGCCCGCGTTGCTCGTCACCTGTTCGTTGTCGACCCAACACTCGTCGAATCGCTGCGCGTAGAACGCCCAGAACCCTGCGAGAAGCGCGAAGCGGTCGGTTGGGGTGCGGTAGGTCCATGCGCTCTGATGGACGACCGCCGAACCGGAGTGCACGTCGACGTAGTCGGCCATGCCTTTCCACTCACATGAGGTGTGTCGATCGGTCGCAGTCAACAACGTCTGGTCCACGAACTGCGGATCGACGTAGTACGCCGGTGGCTGACTGGTCTCGAGCACTCGAAGACACCGCGGCGCATCCACGATCGTGACGTCGGCATGCCGCACACGAATTCTCCACTCGACCGGCTCGATCATTGGCGGTCGGGGAAAGTCCCACACCGATTCGTACGGCTTGCCGTTTGGGGCAAGACCCGCCTTGACGTCACGGTCACCTCGACCTGATTTGAACCGGCGCCTCATTGATACTCCGACTTGTCGGGTGGCTTCTTGCCACCTTTTCGGCGGTCAGCGACCTTCTCCCGTGACCGTTGCTCTTCTTCGAGCGCTGCCTCTTCCTCGATCAGCTTCTCCATCGCCGACAGGCGAACCGGATTGAGCTCGCCGGTCGCGATGGCCGCCTGCACTGCGCACCCCGGCTCTTGGTCGTGCTTGCAGTCCCTGAATCGGCAACCGTCCATCAAGTCGAAAACGTCGGCGAATGCGCGCTCGATCCCGTTACCTGACAGCCACAGGCTGACGGCGCGCACACCCGGAGTATCGATCAACCAACCCGTGTCAGCGAGCGGAACCAGCTCGGCAGCAACGGTGGTGTGTCGACCGCGCTGGTCGCCTTCCCGGACTTCCGAGGTCGCCTGCCGCTCATTGCCGAGCAGCGCGTTCACGATCGTGGACTTGCCCACGCCACTTGCGCCGAGGAACGTGAGCGTGCGATTGCCAGCGGCATAGTCGCGGAGGACATCGATGCCCTCGCCGGTGAGTCCGCTCGCCAGCAAGACCGGGACGCCGAGCGCGACCTCGGCCAACCCGGCACGGCCCAGTTCCGGGTCGTCGACGAGGTCGGTCTTGGTCAGAATGACGACCGGTTCGGCTCCCGAGTCGTAGGCGAGGACGAGCTCGCGTTCGAGGCGACGCGGGCTCGGTGGCGAGCCGAGCGCGTGCACGAGGAAGACGACGTCGATGTTCGCAGCAAGCGTGTGCGACACCGCCCGCATCCCGTCGAACGACGCGCGCCGAGTGAATGCCGACGTGCGCTCCAGGACGTGGTCGACCTTCTCGCCGTCGTCGGACACGATGATCCAGTCACCGACGGCGACCTCGGCACCGATGTTCCGCATTCGGATCGGTTCGTCAGTGCCTCGAGCTTGCGCCATCGTGCGAATCGCGGTGCTCCATCCTCGATCGATGCGTGACACACGTGCCGGTTGACCGGGGGCACCAAGGTCCTGCCAGCTCCGAGCGAATGCATCGGTCCAGCCCAATGCACCGAGCTCCGAACCGATGGGCATACGGCGAAGGTACCCCGTTGAGCCGCTCCGAGCACGCTGGAAACAGGGACCGAAGACCCTTCTGCACTGCACTGCCATGCGAAATCGATGCCGATCCGGCACACTGCCACTTGACAACCCATCTACCAGTCCTCTAACGAGAGAGCCCCATGGCCAAACCTCTTGTCGTCGTCGAATCTCCCGCGAAGGCGAAAAAGCTCACCGAGTTCCTCGGCAGTGACTACGACGTGCGCGCCTCGGTAGGCCACATCTCGGACCTGCCGTCGAAGGGTCTGAACATTGATGTCGACAACGGGTTCAAGCCGACCTACGAGCTGACCGAGCGCGGCAAGACCGTGGTCAAGGACTTGAAGGCTGCGATGAAGGACGCTTCCGAGCTCTATCTCGCAACCGATGAAGACCGCGAGGGCGAGGCCATTGCCTGGCATCTACTCGAGTACCTGAAGCCGAAGGTGCCAGTCTGTGCGGGCATCGGCCTCCAGTTTTATGGCAGTGATATTGTCCATTTCTGATGCAGATATAGCG
>CAXMZV010000623.1:0-3043 GCA_964199985.1 Candidatus Ilumatobacter isfjordensis
AAGTCGAGCGGATCAAATGGATGCTCGGCCGCAGCGGCAGAGGAGGGGTACGGAAACTCGTAGCGCTCGATGCTCACGACCGCACTGTTGCACATCTCATTGGCAACGGTTGGTGGAGTCGAGTGGACGGTCGCGGAGGAGGCGTGCCAACTCGTTGTGGTCGGTCGCGAAGGCTGTCTGAGATCGCTGTCGTGAGCGTGCGTAAATGATTCCGACGACCTCGCCAGCATCGTCGACCACAGCGCCGCCTGAGTCGCCGACAGTGATGTCGCCAGCGAGCTCCAGGCCGGACCGGCGGACCTCGTCTTCGACGTAGATGTCCTCGATGGTGATGCTGAGCCGCTTCGTGACGTTCACGGGAACGGGATGAACGCCCTCGTCGGGTGACCAGACGACGGCGGTCGCATCGTCGACGCTTGCCTCGCCGATGCTGAGTGGTGGAGTGGTCAGCCCCGGCACGTCGAGGAGCGCGAGATCTGCATCCTTGTCGAAGGCGGTGATCGTCGCCGGGAGTCCGTTCCCGAGCGGGTCGATGACGGTGATGCTCGTCGCCCCGCCGACGGTGTGCGCGGTGGTGACGACTTGCTCGCTGCGCTCGACCGTCATGCCACTACCGGCATCGGTGGCGAGCCCGGCGCATCCTTCGGCGACAATACCGACACCTGATTCCACGGCGTTCGGTGGCGTCGTCGTCTGGCACCCGAGGAGCGCAACGAGGCCCATCGCGGCGACGACGCGCCTCACCGTCGCGCGTCGAGGAGACGCCCGTCGCCAGCGGCGCTCTGTGTGGCGAGGTCGATGAGGTGCTGGACGATGGCGCCTTCCGCGAGGTCCGGCTCGATGGGGGTTCCTGCGCGCACCGCGTCGACCCAATCGCCGACCATCGCACCGCCTGCCCGGAACACATCGCGGTAGGTGTCATGGACACTGTCGCGACGTGCGCCGTTCCAGATGTCCTCCGGAATGTCGAGGACCTGCGCCGGACCCGGCTGATCGGCTCGGACCCCGCTCACTTCCTGCCGGTTCGCCCAGTCGTTGATTGCGTAGAGCGTCCCGTTGGTCCCGTGGAGGTCGAGGTGGTGAGTCTGGTTGAAGTCAGTGCCTTCCCAACTCGCTGCGCAGACTTGGAGCGAGCCGTGGGCGCCGTTTGCGAACCGAACGGTCATGAGGGCGGAGTCTTCGTTCTGCTCGTATGGCGTGCCGTCCGGTCGCGGACCGCGCTGATAGAAGCTGTCGCTGACGCAGCCAATGTGGGTGATCTCGCCGAGCAGCCACCGAGCGACGTGGAGCCAGTGGCTGCCAAGATCGCCGAGTGCGCCCGAACCGGCCAGCTCGCGGTCGAATCGCCAGTTGTAGTCGTGGTCGCGGGCGTACCCCGCGAAGTAGCGCATGTTGAGATGGAACGGTGTGCCGACATATCCGGTGTCGATGAGCCGCTTCACGAACTGGTTGGTCGGCATGTAGCGGTAGGTGAACGGAACCAATGTGATCGCGCCGGTTTCGGCCGCTCGGTGTGCCATGCGGTCTGCTGCCGCGGCGTCGGGGGCGAGCGGCTTCTCGCAGAGCACGTGGAGTCCGCGGTCGAGCGCGGTCATGGTGAGTGCCTCGTGACTGTCGGTGCCCGTGGCAATCACCACCGCGTCGAGCCGGTCGGGGTCGAGGAACTCGTTGCTGTCGGTGCAGGCCCAGGGCACATCCCACGTTGCGGCCAGTGCCTCCGCAGTCGTGGCGTTCCGGCCGCACAGGCCGACCACGTCGACGCCAGGGTGCGCGGCAAACGCAGGCAAGTACATCGAGTCGGCCCACCAACTGGTGCCGACGATGCCGACTCGAAGTGGTGTGTGTTCGTCGATCATGTGGATGCTCCTGCAGCCTGACGGCTGCTTGTTCGTCGGGTGACCAGTGTGGGCGCGATCACGTGGTGGACCGAGTCGGTGCGGGTTTCCTTGAATCGCTCCAAGAGAAACTTCACCGCGAGGCGCCCGAGTTCGTCGCGCGGCTGGTTGATCGTGGTCAGCGACATGTGTTGCATTGCTGCCAGCGCGGTGTTGTCGTAGCCGACGATTGACATGGTGTCGGGCACAACGAGACCAGCGTGTTCGACGCGATGGAGCACGCCAGCCGCCGAGAGATCGTTCGCGGCGAAGATGGCGGTGGGCCGACGAGACTGTTCGAGCAGCTCGCTCGCCCCGTGGTATCCGCCGGTCTCGCTGAAGTCGCCGCCAGCGATGACGATCTCGTCGGAGAGTCCGTGATCCGTCATCGCCTTCGAGTACCCGCGTCGGCGCGCCTCGGCGCCGGCGCCAGTACCGCCGTCGATGTGTGCGATACGCCGATGACCGAGGTCGACGAGATGATCGACAGCGAGTCGTGCACCGGCGACATCGTCGGTGTTCACCGAATCGATCGCTCGGCTTCGACTGGTCCGACCGACCAGCACCACTTCGGTGCTTGCCGCTGCCGCCTCGATTGCCCCCATCGGCATGGTGGCGCCGGCGGTGATGACGCCGTCGACGCGGAGCTGGAGGAAGGTCTCGATCATCTCGGCCTCGCCGCGCCGAGATCGCTTGCCGGTGCCGATCAGAATGCGATAGCCGGCTTCGTCGGCCGCCGCGTCGATGCCGTCGATGATCTCGGCAAAGAAGGGGTTGTGGAGGTCGTTGACGACCACGCCGATCGTGTTGGTCCGGCGACTCGCCAAGTTCCGAGCGAGAACATTCGGCCGGTAATCGAGCTCCTCGGCGGCGTCGAGGACCAGCTGCCGGCGATAGTCCGACACGTTCGGTGCCTGACGCATGACCAGCGAGACGAGCGCGAGCGACACCCCGGCGCGCTCGGCGACTTGTTGCATCGTGGGTTGTGCCATGGGTGGAGGCCCCTCCGCTCAATACTGCTGGACTTGACAGGTCGTAGTGACGGCGGTCATAGTAGCCCCATAGGGAATTAGAGCGCTCTAATTTTTTCGCCACCGAGGGGGACAGGCACGCACGATGAATCTGACGACGCGACTCGCCGGTGCCCCGATCAGCTGGGGTGTCTGCGA
>CAXMZV010000624.1:0-3040 GCA_964199985.1 Candidatus Ilumatobacter isfjordensis
CAATCCGCCGCTCTGACCCCGAGTGCTCGTCGACGGCCCGCGACAAGATCTCGGCACGCAGGCTGTCACCGGGCGACGCAGCCGTAGGTACTTCCCGACAAGCTCGCGCCGAACGGGTCACTGACAGCGACGCCGAAGGCTTGGAGCACTGAAGGGAACGAACGGGTGCGTGGAGGATTTACGTCATGACACTATTGCGCGGGTGCCCCAACAGCGGAGAAATGGACGTCACGCAGGGGTTGTGCTGCTTCCAACAGCCACTCGAGAATTTCCTCGAGTTCTCGCACGGTTCGCTTGCCGCTGGCGGCGAGATCTCGTTCGGTGTCTTCGATCGCGCACGCCAGGGCGTAGATGTCGTCATGTAAGCGATCGAGTTCGTCGCGTGCGATGACCAACTCGTTCTCGCTCAACTCGAGTTCGCGTGCTCGTTGGCGCGAGACCCAATCCCACTGACGGCAACGCTGGCTACAGAACAGCTTCGGACGACCGGGGCCACTGCGCGGCGGCAGGACTCGCCGACACCATCGGCAATGACGCAAACCCTCCGCCTTCGCTTCCCCGGTCGCATGAGCAGGTACCAATTGCGTCATGACGGAAACGCTACTCGACACCGTCGATCGGTTCGTTTCATTGTTCGGATCGTCTGAGAGACTGCGCCAATGACGTCAATCGAACACGCCGCAGCGCTGCCCGCTGCTCCCCATCGCTCATTCGCCAGCGACAACGCCGCTGGAGTCCACCCCACGATTCTGCAGGCCATCGTCGACGCGAACGAGGGGCACGCGCTCGCCTACGGCCAGGATGACCACACCGCCCGCTGCGAAAATGCATTCCGTGAGCTGTTCGACGCCGACGTCGTCACTCGGCTCGCATTCAACGGCACGGGGGCAAACATCGTTGCGCTGGCCAACATGCTCGGATCGCTGCAGGGGCCACACCACGCCGTGGTGTGCACCGACTGGGCACACATCGCTGTTGATGAGACCGGCGCACCAGAGCGAACGCTCGGCACCAAGCTGATCGAGATCCCCTCCCCTGGCGCCAAACTCACGCCCGAACTGCTGCAGACCGTCGCGCATCTGCAAGGTGTGCAGCATCATGTGCAACCTGGCGTCGTGTCGATCACACAGCCGACCGAACTCGGCTCGCTCTACACCGCCGACGAAATCGCGGCATTGTGTGATCACGCGCACGGCATGGGCATGCTCGTCCACCTCGACGGAGCGAGAATCGCCAATGCCACTGCGGCACTTGGCGGGACGCGTGAGGCGCTGCGCTCGTTCACGATTGATGCCGGCGTCGATGTGGTGAGCTTCGGTGGCACGAAGAACGGTCTCCTCGGCGCTGAGGCGGTGGTCTTCCTCAACCCGCTCCTCGCCGCCGGGTCGGAGTACACACGCAAACAGGTCACACAGTTGCCGTCGAAGATGCGGTATCTGGCCGCGCAGTTCAACGCTGCCCTGCACGACGACCTCTGGCTGTCCATGGCCAGCCATGCCAACGAAATGGCAACTGAGCTGTATCGGCTCGTCTCCGCGATCGAGGGCGTCGAACCAGGGCCATCACCGCAGGTCAACAGCCTTTTCCCAACGCTCGCACCCGAGGTGATCGAACCGCTCCGTGACTGGTGTTTCTTCTGGGATTGGGATGCCTCGGTACATCAGGTGCGATGGATGACTGCCTGGGACACCACGCTCGAGGACGTCAAGACGTTCGCGGACGGCGTCGCCGCCCTGCTCACGGACTGAGGCAGACGCTCGCCAGAAAAAGGTTGCGCAGTACAATTGACTCCTCAGTCGATTCGGTTTATTGTCAGGCGACGCACAGCACGGAACAGGGTGCTGAGCAGGGGGAATCCGCACATCGACCGCACTCTTGGGGGGCGCAGCCATGGCCGTCATCGACATCAACGACCGCATCGAGACAGAGAATGACTGGATGCAAACGGGTGCCTGTAAGGGTTTGACCCATCTCTTCTTCCCGTCCGCGGCTGAACGCCCGCAGGCTCGTGAGCGGCGCGAAGCTGCCGCCAAAGAAGTGTGCGTGAGCTGTTCGGTCCGGGTCGATTGCATGGATTTCGCCCGTGAGCAGCATGAGTACGGTTTCTGGGGTGGCGAGTCCGAAGACGAGCGCCACGCCGCCGGCTACCGCCTCATCGCCCCCATCGGCGTGCGCGCTCGCTCAGCGAGCTGATGCCCGAGGCGCTCGCCGCCTACGCTGCTCTCTGTGTTTGACGTCACCGTCATCGGGAGCGCGAATCTCGACCTCGTCGTTCGAACCAAACGACACCCTTCCCCCGGTGAAACCGTGCTCGGCGACGACTACGCCGAGTACCCCGGCGGTAAAGGGCTGAACCAAGCCGTTGCCGCAGCACGGGCTGGTGCGTCGACCTCGTTCGTCGGTGCTGTCGGAACCGACGACGCTGGCCACAGGCTGCGCTCCGTTGCCCAGGCCGAAGGAATCGACCTGTCACAGTTGGTCGACACCAACGGCGTGCCGACTGGCCGAGCGCTCATCACCGTCGACCACGGCGGCGAGAACAGCATCGTGGTCGTGCCCGGGGCGAACGCCACGGTGGTCGCCCCATCGTCGATCTCCGCACGGGTCGTGCTCGGCCAACTCGAAGTCCCGCTCGATGCCATCAGCAATGCCTTTCGCACGGGGCGCGCCGCTGGTGCGATCACCATCCTCAACCCTGCGCCAGCCACTGGACTTCCCGTCGCGCTGCTCGGTCTCTGCGACATCATGGTGCCCAACGAGCACGAGGTCGTTCTGCTCGGCGGCGTCGATGCGTTGTTCGATGCCGGCGTTGCCACGGTGGTGACGACGCGCGGCGAGCACGGCATCGAAATCCGCACCGCAGCCGGCGAACGACACCAGATCCCCGCCCCCTCCGTACCGGTCGTTGACACCACCGGGGCCGGCGACACGTTCTGCGGGACCCTCGCTGCGCGATTGGCGGACGGAGCTCCGATACGCGACGCTGCAGCGTGGGCCGTTGCTGCGAGTGCCCTCGCCGTCGGCCAACCCGGCGCGATCC
>CAXMZV010000625.1:0-3026 GCA_964199985.1 Candidatus Ilumatobacter isfjordensis
GGTCGTCGGTGGTGACGGTCGTCGCTCGATAAACTTGGCGATGAGCGTGGCTCGCGGTTCACGTGGATCGTCTCCAAATAGCCTTTGAAGAAGGGTCGCACGGCGCCCGGGCCACGCTCAACACGCTCAGCCGCAGCGTTCGCTCATCCTCGCCCTCCGACCTCGGCGACATCCGAATCAGATCCTCGGCCAATCACATATTCCCACCGAAGCCGCGCCAACCTCAGCCGCGAAGCCGCCCCGCAGCCCTTCTCGACGCGGACCGGGCAGGCGGGCTGACCATGCGTAAAGACCGGCAGTGGACGACCGCCCACGCAGCGTGGACGATTGCTGCGGTGCTCGTCGGCGACACGGCCACGGCGACGCTCCTCCACGCCCGGCTCCAACCCCACCACGATCAGGTGGTCACCACCAATGTCACGGTCCACTGCGCCGCGGCCCGCTATCTCGGCATGCTCGACCACCTCCTCGGCCGCCACGACGACGCCGAGCGCTGGTTCGATGAGGCCATGGCCATCCACGACGGCGATCCGTCGACACTGCCTGGTTGAGGGCCACCGCGAGCGCGGCCAGAACGGTCTGTTCCTTACTCCCGGCCAGCCGTGCGGCTGGCAGACGGCGTGGGCCTCCACCGGGCCAGGCACGCCAATCTGGAGAACGTCCATGGTTCCCTCTCGTATGGCAATCCTGCGACGAGCACCAAGGACTGGATAGAGGATTGGGCCCCTTGCATGCCGGGTGCATGTGACGAACAGTAGAGGGGTAGAAGTTCTCTGGTTCCGAGGGCCTGATCGAAAGGACGGCAATCATGAAGAGCCGGACAGAGGCGGACTTAGGAGGAGAGTCGAGCGGGAAGGTCGAGCCGTTCGTGCAGTTCGCCGTCTGCCCAGATATCAGGATTCCGGCCATGGCGCGCCGGGAACACCCACTTGCTACGAGGTTCACGGACGCGCGGTCCCAGTTGCGGCGTCGCCCCGAAAGGAAGCCGACATGAGAACCATGAGAACGCGCCTGGCGGGCGTGCTTGCGCTCGCGTCCATCTTCACGTTGGTGGTGCCGTCATCGAGCACCGCCAACGTCTTCGGCACCGACGTGACATACACGACGGATGCCGACTTTGATCTCGGCACCCTGGTGAGCGTCAATCACGACGACCCGTTCAACGATCAACTCCAGCTCAACTCACCGACCGAACCGTTCCCGTTCATCAACGTCGCCGCGTCCGGGCGTGGCACCGTCGTGCGGGTCAACACCGACACCGGCGCGATCGTCGGTGAATACCGCACCGCTCCCGAGGGCCTCGGCTTGAATCCGTCGCGCACCACCGTCGACCTGTTCGGCAACGTGTGGACAGCCAACCGCGGCGAGGAAGGCGAGATCGACGGCGTGCCACACGGCTCGGCCGTCAAAATCGGACTGGTCGTCGGCGGTACACGTGTCGATGTTGCTGGAACTCCCGACGGCTTCGGTGAGTACCTCGCGCCCCCGTTCGGTTACAGCACGTGCGTCGATCGCGACGGTGATGGGTTGCTGCGGACGTCGAGCGGTCTGCTCGACACCCTCGACTGGCCGGATCTCGGCGACGGCTTGGGCGGACCCGATGGGGTCGTCGAGGACGCCGTCGACGAGTGCATCCTCCTCTATCAGCGCCTGCCCGAGGCCGAGCAGGCACGGCACGTGTCGGTCGACGCCGACAACAACGTCTGGGTCGGGGGGTTCCCGTTCGACCAGCGCATGTTCCACCGCCTCGACGGCACGACCGGCGCGATCATCGACTCCTTCGACGCACGCGATTTCGGCTGCGGCGGCTACGGCGGCCTGATCGACGGCAACGGTGTGCTCTGGTCGATCGGCTGGGGATCGGGCGATGGCCCGCTCCTCCGCTACGACCCGACGACTCGCATCGGCACATGCGTGAACACGTTCGGCGGCTACGGCCTCGGCATCGACACCAACGGGTTCCTGTGGGCGTCGTTGTGGGAGAACAGCATCGCCAAGGTCTCGCCGGATGGCGTGCTCGAGCCGGGCTTCCCGAAGTCGACGTGGCTCCCGCCGGCGCCCGCCCCCTCACCCGCCGGATTCAGGTCGGTTCGGCCGACGTCGTTCGAGCCGATTCGTGTCGCCGACCTCTCAGTGGCGTCGATGCCCGCGCCGGCCAAGATGCTGGCCACGTTCCTGGCGCTTGCAGCACCGGATGAGGCCCCCGACTTCTGGGCCGCGCCCGATGACAACTGGGTGAGTTCGATGAACGCGTGGCCGCTGGGTTCGACGGTGTCGTTGTTGATCGCCGATGGCTCCGGTGTCGTCTACTCCGACAGCCAGACCGTCGATCCCGATGGCAACTTCAACTTCAACTTCAACCTCGGTGGGATCTTCGATCTGCAGCGTGGTCACATCGTGACCGTGACCGACGGCACCACCACTAAGACCCATGTCGTGCTCGACCTGTTCGTCGACGGCATCAACGTCGACGCCGACACGGTGTCCGGTCGCGCCGCGCCCGGCGCCAGCGTCGACGTCTGGGTCCACGACACCGGCGCCAACATCACCGCGACGGTCGACGGCTCCGGGAACTGGGTCGCCGACTTCGCCGGTCTGACCGACCTCACCTACGCCTCCAACGGCGGGTCGTCACAGGCCGACGACGATGGCGACGCCACAGGCGTGTGGTGGGCCACCCCCACCTTCACCGTGTCACCCGACGACGACTGGATCGGCTCATCCGGCCGATGGACACCCAGCACGACCGTGACGATGACGATCGCCGACGGCTCCGGTGTCGTCTACTCCGACACCCAGACAGTCGATCCCGATGGCAACTTCAACTTCAACCTCGGTGGGATCTTCAATCTGCAGCGTGGTCACATCGTGACCGTGACCGACGGCACCACCACTAAGGCCCATGTCGTGCTCGACCTGTTCGTCGACGGCATCAACGTCGACGCCGACACGGTGTCCGGTCGCGCCGCGCCCGGCGCCAGCGTCGACGTCTGGGTCCACGACACCGGCGCCAACATCACCGCGAC
>CAXMZV010000626.1:0-3019 GCA_964199985.1 Candidatus Ilumatobacter isfjordensis
AAGTCGTCTTCGGAGACCAGGTCGGTGAAGGTGGCCGGCGAGATGGCGTCGACTCCTTCGTCGATGCCACGTACCTCGGCGATCTTGCCGACAACTTTGGCGCCGGGCAGGTGGCCTCCGGTGCCGGTCTTGGCGCCTTGGCCGAACTTGAAGTGGAACGCTTGCACGTCGCGGACCTTGTCGAGCGACCACCCGAACTTGGCTGAGGCGAGCTCGTACAGATAGCGGCCGTTCTCGGCCTGTTCTTCGGGCAACATTCCGCCCTCGCCAGAGCAGATCCCGGTCCCGGCCAGCTCGGCGCCCCGGGCGAGCGCCACCTTGGCCTCTTCGGACAACGCCCCGTAGCTCATGTCGGACACAAACAGGGGAATGTCGAGGTGGAGCGGTTTGGCCGCGTTGGGCCCAATGGTCACGCCGGTCGCGACGTCGACGTCATCAAGGTGGGGCCGACGGTCGAGCTGGGCGGTGACGAACTGGATCGAATCCCACGCTGGCAGCTCCGGGATCGGCACACCCATTGCACCAGCCGGACCGTGCGAACCAGATTTCGACAGTCCGTCTTTGGCGAGGGACTGGATGAGTTGGACCTGGGTTTCTTCGGGGCCGCCATGTACGTCGGCGAACTCCCCCAGGTATGCGGTCCGGTCGTACGGTTGTGGGTTGTCGAACTCCCAGGCTTCGATCTCGTCGCGGTCGACGAACAGGTCGTCGCCGTCGACCCACGATGTGAAGCGATGCAACGCTTCGTCGTTGTTGTAGGACGACACTCCGGAGTCAAGGCGGTAGTCCCATCCGTGCACGCCACAGATGAGGTCGTGGCCGGCCACGTGGCCGTCGGCGAGTTTCACGCCGCGGTGCAGGCACCGCCCATACAGCACGGAGTGAGACGTTGCTGGATCGTCAGTCGAGTTCTCAGCACCGGCCCAACGAACGACGACGAGGTCGACGGTTGAGACGGTCACTCCAACCGGTGTGTCGAGGTCCAGGTCGGACCATGATGCGATGCGGTGCGGTTGCACGATCAGGTGCCTCCCAATTCGTTCGTGTCGGCGACTCGTCGGGTGATCAACTCATCGATGTCTGAGAGCAGCGTGCGCGCTCCGTCTGCGGTCGGGTGGTGTGCTGCGGTGTCCATGAGGCCGACGGCCTGCTCGGCAACGTCGGCCAGGTCGACCGGCGAACTGGCGATCGCGTACGCCTGGTCGCGACCGAGTGGCAGGACTGGTACGAAGCGGCCATTCTCGCGAGTCATGTGAGTGAGCCCGACGACCAGGGCGTCGGGGTCGGGTTCGGTCTCGAAGAGCATGCATCCGTAGACGACGTCGGCGCGCCCGTGGGCGAAGCGCGTGTCGAGCAGATCGCACAGCACCTGATATGCGCCGGCTTGTTCGGCGCCTGCGGTGTCGCTGGCGTCGATGACGACCTCGAGGCAGGTGGCGCCGATGCGGGTGAAGATGTCTGCCGTCTCGACGGTGCCGAGCACGTCGAGGCCGTCGGCCAAACTCGCACAGATCTCCTTCGCGGCCGCAGCCCATGGTGTGCCGTCGTCGGTCATTGCTGTGCGCGGCTCGCGTCGCTTGTTGCTCGGCTGATGCTGCTCATCTTGATTGCTCCTGGGTGTGCGTTTGGTCGCCGAGGTCGGGTTGAGTTGGGTTGGCGTGGTCGGTCAGGCGTCGGTGACGATGTGCAGTGTCGCAGTCCCCGGCATCGTGATGCGGAATCGGTGTGCGATTTCGACGAGCACGATCTCCACAGCGAGGCAGTGATTGCGTTGCCGTCGACGTGGGTCATCGAAGCGTGTTGGGACATCGCGTCCTCGCAATGGTGGTGCGGCGGGTGTTGTGCCTGGTCATCCGAATCGCTCCAGGCGCATCGCCGACGGCTCGACGCCGGCATCTCGGAGATGTGTTGCGATCGACTCGACGAAAGCGGTCGGGCCACAGACGAACACGGTGACTCCGGCGCCTGCACGATCGACGAGCGCGTCAATCGCCTCACGGTCGATGCGACCCGCAACGACGCCACGGGCCGGGCACGTGTCGGTGGTGTCGACCAGTCGCATCAGATGGATCGAGGCATCGTCGGCCCGGAGTTCGTCGGTGAAGAGCAGGCGTCGGTGGTCTTGCGCGGATGCGGCGACGATGAGCGGTGCGTCGTTGCTGGTGCCGGAGCGCCACATCGAACGGAGCGGGGCGAGCCCGGAGCCTCCGCCGATGAGCAGGAGCGGCGTCGGTGCGCGGTCCCAGACGAAGTATCCGCCGATCGGTCCGCGTAGCTCAATCTTGTCCCCGATGAGCACCACATCGACGAGGAACGGCGACACCTCCCCGTCATCGACGCGTTGGACCGTGATCTGAGGGGCCTCATTGGGCCCTGACGACAACGAGTAGCTGCGCGTCGTCTGGTAGCCGTCGTCGGCGGTGAGTCGAACATCGATGTGCTGAGCGGGACGGTGCCCGTCCCACCGGTCGATGTCGAACACAATGGTCCGCGCAGCCGATGACTCGGCGCTGGTCGCGACGACCGTTGCCTCCTGCCATGCCAGACGCTTGGGGCCCGCTGGTCGGGTGATGGTGTCAGTCACTGAAGTACCGCTGCTCACGCCACGGGTCTCCGTAGTTGTGATAGCCGGCGGCTTCCCAGAAGCCCTGGTCTTCGTCGTCGCTGAGACTGATGTTCGTCACCCATTTGGCGCTCTTCCAGAAGTAGAGGTGCGGGACCACCAGGCGCACGGGACCACCATGTTCGGCTTCGATCGGCTCGCCGTCGTACTCGACGGCGATCATCGCATCGTGGTCCATCAAGTCGGTGACGGGCAGGTTCGTCGTATAGCCGCCGTAGCTCGTGACCAGTGCATGGTCGAAGTCACCCATGCCGGCTGCGTCGAAGAGCGCCTCGATGGTCACACCGCGCCACGTCGTGCCGAACTTCGACCAGCGCGTCACACAGTGGATATCAGTGGTGGTGGTCATCATCGGCTACGCATTGAGCGTCGCCCAGTCGAACGTTGCCGAGGCGA
>CAXMZV010000627.1:0-3018 GCA_964199985.1 Candidatus Ilumatobacter isfjordensis
TCTGACCGCAATCGATCGGTTGTCAGGACCGCCCACCCCGGTAGCTTGTCGGCAGATCCACTCCGGGGTCGTCTAACGGCAAGACAGCGGTTTTTGGTGCCGAGAATGGGGGTTCGATTCCTCCCCCCGGAACCATGAGCGTTTCCGCCATCGTCCTCGCTGCCGGGGAAGGCTCTCGCATGCGATCGAGCCGCCCGAAGCCACTCCACCTCATCTGCGGGCGGGTGATGGTGGTCCACGTCATCCACGCGCTCGAGAAGCTCCAGCCCGATCGCACCGCTGTCGTCGTCGGCCACCAGGCCGAGGCGGTCACGAAGAAGGTCACCGAGCGAGCGCCCGCTTGGGCCAACGTTGCGTTCGCCGAGCAGGTCGAGCAGAACGGCACGGGCGATGCAGCGGCCATCGGCATGACCGCGTTCGACGGCGATGATTACGACGATGAGTCCACGATCGTGGTGCTCCCGGGCGACGCCCCACTCCTCCAAGCCGACACCTTGGACGAGTTGGTCGCCACGCACGTGGCCAACGGCAATGCGGCCACGCTCTTGACCAGCGCGATGCCAGACCCGACCGGCTACGGCCGGGTGATCCGCAAGAAGGACGGCCAGGTCGCCCGCATCGTCGAGCAACGAGATGCCACCCCCGACGAACTCGACGTGACGGAGGTCTGCACGAGCATCTACGCCTTCCGTCGCGACTTGCTCGGGCCCGCCCTGCGGACCCTGACGACCGACAACGCCCAGGGCGAGTACTACCTCACCGACGTCGTCGCCGCTCTCGCGGGCATGGGCCATCGCGTCGGCGGCCTCCGAGCTGACGCTGCCGAGACGCAAGGCGTCAATGACCGGTGGCAACTCGCACTCGCCGAACGTGAGCTTCGCAACCGCACCAACCGCCATTGGCTCCTCAACGGCGTCACGATGCTCGATCCGCGCCAGACCTTCATCGACGTCAACGTCAAGATCGGTCGCGACGTGACGCTGTACCCCGGCACGATGTTGCAGGGAGCCACCGTCATCGGCGACGGCTGCGAGATCGGTCCTGACACTCGACTGGCGGACTGTGTCGTCGGTGACGGCGCCGTTGTCGAGCACAGCGTGGGCCACGATGCCGTGATCGGCAACGATGCCGTCGTGGGTCCGTACGCGCATCTTCCTGCAGGATCCGCGGTCCTTTCGAACGCGACGACCGGCGCGTTCTACACTGCCCCCGTCGGGTAGTCCCCGACGCCACCCATCCGCACAATCACCTGGGACTTCCACATGGAAAAGGTCACTACCAAGCGGTTCGCTTTGTACACGGGGCGCACCCATCCGGCGCTCGCCCAGGAGGTGGCCACTCATCTCGACATCGAAGTCGGCACCGACAACCTGGTCGAGTTCGCAAACGGCGAAGTTCGATGCAGTTTTGGCGAGTCCGTACGAGGCACCGACGTCTTCATCATGCAGACGCACTACGGCGTCGACGGTCGTTCGGTCAACGACTCGATCATGGAACACCTGATCATGATCGACGCGGCATCGCGCGCGTCAGCCAAGCGCATCACCGCGGTCGTGCCGTTCTACGGCTACGCCCGTCAGGATCGCAAGGCCGCCGGACGCGAGCCGATCACCGCTCGCCTCGTCGCCGACATGTTCAAGGCGGCGGGCGCCAAGCGGATGATCTCGATCGACCTTCACTCCGGTCAGATCCAGGGCTTCTTCGACGGTCCGGTCGACCACCTCACCGCCATGCCAGTCCTCGAGGCGTACGTCCGCGAGAACTCAGCCGCACCGGTGATCGTGTCTCCAGATGCGGGCCGTATCAAGGTGGCCGAACGCATGGCGCAGCACCTCGTTGACATCGGCGCCGACCTTGCGTTCATCTACAAGCGCCGCCCGAAGGGCACCACGAACGTGGCCGAGGCTGCTGAAGTCATGGGCGACGTCGAAGGTCGCACCTGCGTGCTCACCGACGACATGATCGACACCGGCGGGACCATCGTTGCTGCCGCCGAGCTCCTGATGAAGCGTGGCGCCAAGAACGTGTGGGCGATGGCGACGCACGGCGTCCTGTCGGGTCCGGCCATCGATCGACTGAAGAACAGCCCGCTCGAGAAGGTCGTCCTGACCAACACGCTGCCGCTCCCGCCCGAGAAGCAGCTGCCGAACATCGAAGTGTTGTCCGTCGCTCCGCTGATCGCTGAAGCACTCGGCGCCGTGTTCGACGACACCAGCGTCAGCGACATCTTCCACGGCGAAAACCTCTCGTAGCCATCGCCGCACCGCCCTCGGACCACACCCGCGGTCCCGAAAAATGACAGATGAGCGTCGCCGACCGACGCTGATCCCACACATTTCGCTTGGTCCGATAGCGCCGCCCGAAATGTGCAGGAGAATGTGCGCGGAGCGACGTTGAGCCAGCATTTTTCCGGGCGCCGCGGGTTGTCGCCCGCTGTTGGGATGTGACCGATCCGCACGTTTTCGACCTCGCGCGCTCCCAATCCGGCGTCGTCGCCCGCCGGCAGCTGACCGGTCTCGGGTGGTCCGCCAGTCGAATCGATCGTGCTCAACGAGCAGGATGGTTTCTTCGGATGCTGCCCGGAACATTTCTCGTTGCTCCCTCGCCCACAACCTTTGAAGCACGCTGCTTCGCCGTCCAACTCTGGCTGAACGGGACAGGCGTCATCGCCGGCAGGACGGCGGGCCGGCTGCTGGGCCTGTCAAAGATGGGAACCAACCCGGTTCAGTGTCTTGTGCCAACTCGCTGCAGCCTCGACTCGCCCACGTGGGTCGACATCCACCGCAGTCGTTGGTATCAACACGATCTGCACCACACTCGGTTGCCCTCGGGCCTCACCGTGACGAACGCTCAAAGGACTCTGTTTGCCCTCGCCGCGTTCACTCTCACGCAGCGACGCTTCGACCACATTGCCGACGACGCGTGGAACCTCGGGCTCGTCACCCCGGACCAGATGGCGCAGTATCTCGACGTCCACCGTTGCCGCGGCAAGGACGGCGTCGCGTTTGTCGAGCATTG
>CAXMZV010000628.1:0-3009 GCA_964199985.1 Candidatus Ilumatobacter isfjordensis
GAGGAGCATGGGTGCTCGTGGCAATCATCGGCGGGGCCGCCGTCGACGGCGCCGTCACAGATCGCAGCGATGCCGTGCGGTGGGTGGCAGGTGTCGGCAGCTGGACGCTGTGGGGCATCGTCATGGCCGCCCTGGCCATTCCGGCCGTTCGGTCGCTCACCATTGCGCGCGTCGTGGCGCCGCTGTCGCTCATCGTTGCGGCCGTCTCCGCCGCTGCTGGAGCCCCAGCACTCGATCTTGCCCTGCTGGCCGTTCCCGCTGTGGTTGCGTGTGCCGCGATCTTCGCCGCTGATTTCGGTCGTGCCTACGTGCAGGCCTCGTCCTACGGCGACGAGGAGCGGCTTCCGCTTCGCTTTCCGGTGGCTGCCGGCTCAGCTGCTGTCGTGATGTGGGCAATCTGGGCACCGGCGATCGTGCTCGGGCCCGTCCTCATCGCTGCCCAGAACTTCATCGTCGGCGGCACCCTCACAGTGATCGCTGTCGCGGGCATCGTGCTGCTCGCTCCCAAGTGGCATCGCCTCTCGCGACGTTGGCTCGTGCTCGTTCCTGCCGGACTTGTCGTGCACGACCCGGTCGTGCTCGCCGACACCTTGATGGTCCGCTCGGATCAGCTCGCCGGGATGCGCCTCGCTCCCGCCGACACCGAAGCGGCCGACCTCACGGGCCCCGCAAGTGGTTTCGCCATCGAGGTCCAGGCCTCGGAAACCGTCACCACCGTGTTCGCATTCACACCGCAGGAGCCAAACGGTCGGGCCATCCACATGAC
The DNA here is from genome assembly GCA_964199985.1 of Candidatus Ilumatobacter isfjordensis. Lineage (GTDB taxonomy): Bacteria > Actinomycetota > Acidimicrobiia > Acidimicrobiales > Ilumatobacteraceae > Ilumatobacter_A > Ilumatobacter_A isfjordensis. The sequence goes on from CAXMZV010000628.1 coordinate 767, forward strand.
CGGGTTCCTGATCAGCCCGAGCCGCCCGGGCGAAGCCCTTCGCACCGCAGCAGCGCGCGGCGTCCCCGTCTCGTAGCTGGAATTGTTCAGTCGGCGATGCCGCCACCGAGCACGCACTGATCGCTCAGGTCGTAGAACACCACGCTCTGCCCTGGAGCGATGCGACGCTGCTGCTCAGCCCAGACCACGTGGACCGAGTCCCGGTTACACCGGATCGTGGCCCGTTGGGTCGCACCATGCGCACTGGCCTGCACGAGCACCTCGCCGGACACTGCCTCGTCGACCCACGCCATCGAGTGCACCGTGAGTTCGCCGCGCAGCAGGTCGCTGTCGGCGCCGACGGTCACCACTCGCGCGGCAGTGTCGACGTCCACGACGTAGCGCTTCGGCCCGCCGCCCGGCAGCCCGATCCCCTTGCGCTGACCGATGGTGACCATCTCGACGGACTCGACCTCGCCAAGCGAGGTGCCGTCGACGTCAACGATCTCGGCGCGATGGAACGGAATGCGATCACCCAGGAACGACGTGCGCCCTCCGGTCGAGGTGATGAAGCACACGTCCTGGCTGTCGGGCTTGTCGGCGGTGCGCAGGTCGATCTGGGCGGCCAACTCGCGGACCTGCGACTTCTGCATCCCGCCGACCGGGAACATGGTGCGGGCGAGTTGCGCCTGATCGAGCATGTGCACCACGTAGCTCTGATCCTTCTTCGGGTCGTCGCCACGTCGCAGCGTGAGAGTTCCGCCGTCGCTGCGACCGATGTTGGCGTGGTGCCCGGTGGCCACCGCATCGAAGCCGAGCAGGTCGGCGCGCTCGGCGAGCCGAGCGAACTTGACCGATCGATTGCACTCGATGCACGGGTTCGGTGTCATGCCGTTCGCATGTGCTTCGACGTACGGCTCGACGACATGCGCGTCGAAGTCGTCACCGAAATTGAAGACGAGATGATCGATGCCGAGCTGCTGCGCGACACGCCGCGCATCGTCGACGTCGCTGACCGAGCAGCAGCCGGTGTCGCTGTCGCCGCCCCACAACTTCATCGTGACGCCAACAACCTCGTGGCCCGCATCGCGCAGCAAAAGGGCCGCAACTGACGAGTCGACGCCGCCGCTCATGGCGCACATCACCTTCATGACGCCACCTGCCCGGAGCGCTGGCGAAGCCGGTTGACCGCGTCGACGACGACCTCGATGCCTCGTTCCACGTCGGCTGCGGTGGTGGTGTGGCCAAGTGTCATGCGCAGCGAACCGAGCGCACGCTCGCGCGGCACGCCCATGGCGGCGAGTACGTGCGACGGTTCCATCGCTCCACTCGCACAGGCCGAAGCGGCCGAGGCACACACCTCGGCTTCATCGAGCAGAAAGAGCAGCGACTCGCTCTCGATGCCCTCGACACACACGTGGGCCGAGCCGGCCACCTTGTCCGTGCGAGCCAGGGTCTCATGCACACCGTCGAGGGAAACCTGCAAACCGTCGACGAGTTGATCGCGAAGAACGGTCAGGCGTGCAATCTCTGCAGTTCGCTCAGCGTCGGTCAGTTCGAGGGCGACGGCCGCGGCAACGATGCCCGCCGTGTTGTGCGTGCCACTCCGACGTTCACGTTCCTGGCCACCGCCGATGATCAGCGGATCGATCTTGGGCCCACCGTTCTCGACGAGGATGCCCACACCCTTCGGACCACCGAATTTGTGAGCACTCAGCGACATCAGGTCGACGTGCGGCGTCACGTCGCGCAGATCGACCCAGCTCGCAGCCTGCACCGCGTCGGTGTGTACCAACGCACCCGGAGCATGGCGGCGGACGACTCGGGCGACGGCTTCGAGATCGTTGATCGAACCAACCTCGTTGTTGACCGTCATCACGCTGACGATCGACACGTTTCGACCCTCCAGCTGCGAGGCGAGGTCATCGAGATCAACCCGACCAGCGGCGTCGACGCCGACGACGACACCGCCGTGGTGCTCGACCACTTCAAGTACCGCGTGATGCTCGACAGCCGGGCAGACCGCCACGCCACCAAGGCGTTGCACCGCTCCAGTGATGGCCATGTTGTCGCTCTCGGTACCGCACCCCGTGAACACCACATCGTTGGGACGGCAGCCCAACACCGCTGCAACGTGGTCGCGTGACTCGTCGACCGCCTGGCGTGCCTGTCGCGCGAATCGGTGTGACCCCGACGGATTGGCGTACTGATCGCGCAGATACGGCAACATCGCCTCGATTGCCTCGTCGCGCATGGGCGCCGAG
>CAXMZV010000629.1:0-3004 GCA_964199985.1 Candidatus Ilumatobacter isfjordensis
GGCGGCCACGCGGGCTTGGTGCACCCCCTCTGGGTCGGTCCCGATGCGTGCCGCTGGAAGCTGGAGCAAGAGCCGCGCGACCGAGGAAGCGATCGCCGACGTGATGACCTGCTGCGCCGTCGGCTTGGACGGCAGCGGTGCAACATCAACGTCGGGCGGCTCCGTCGCACGGGGGCCAAGGGCTCGTATCAGCTTGGGGATCGGTCGTTCGGCGAACTCATTGGCGGCGGTGAGCCGGTCGACGACCTCATCAACGATATGGCCGTCGACGTCCGGCGCCAGCTCGAACTCGATCTCACGGAACCGCACCTCGTCGCCATCGAGCTTTTTGGCCAGAACATCGTCGTCGGTCAGTTCCGCGATCACCCTGTCGTCATCAGTGCGCCACGTGCGCACGAGCCGGCGCGTCTGCAATCGGGCGACCACGTCGACGTCGGCACCGCGAGTCAGGGACCACACGAGGTTCAGCGCCGCGACCGGCGGATCACCCGGATCGCCACGGAAGACCACCTCCTCGCGGTCCAAGACGATGCCCTTGGACGGGCGCGGGATCTTGACAGTCCACCCCTCGCCGGCGCGCTCACGCAAGGTGCACCCCCACCGTGCCAGCCGCAGGTCAACCGTGTCGTAGTAGACGTCGCTGATCTCGCGAACCTCGACATCGCCGGCCGACGCACCAACGACAGCATCGTGGAGATCGGGCAACTCGAAAGAGTCGGCCACCATCATCTTCACTTCTCGTTCTCGCATCAGTCCTCCATCTGACGCCCTTTGCGAAGGGCCCCATCTCGTGGCGCAAGGTGCGGAGCCGACTTGGATGCGCCGCACCAAATCGCTGCCGTCACACTACGTCAGCCGTCGGCGGCTTCGATCTGGCCGCTGTTGATTGCGGCGATGAACGCGGCGTAGTCGCGATCGTTCTGGTCCGCGTAGGTGAACGCAAACTTGGTGACTGCCTTGTCGAAGCTGTCGCCGGATCCGACGTAGCCGGAGATCGCGATCGTGTCAGCGGACCGTGCATGCGCATGGGCCAACGTCGCTCCGCACACCGTTGCGTAGTTCCGCAGCCGCTTCGGACCCATGGAGCCGACGTCGGCAGAGCCCTTCATGTCGTGAAACTGGCGCCAGTAGTAGTGGTGGCGCCTGTCGACGATGGTGTCCCAGCCGAGGAAGATGTCGCTCGATGCCTGCATCAGCCGCTGACCGCCCACGACACGCTCGCCGCGCTCGCCGTACTGGCTCGGCGGCAGGTGGTCTTCGAGCACCGATGCCTCGGCCTCTTTGATCTGCAAGAACAACGGGTCGTCCTCGTCGCGTCCCTGGAACAGCACGATCATGCAGCGGGTGCCGACACTGCCAACACCGACCACCTTGAGCGCGATGTCGACGAGCTCGAAGCGATCGAAAAGCACCCGGCGGTTGTCGGCCAACGTGTCGCGATAGCTCTCCACGCTCGCCGTCACCTGATCGCGCAGTGCGTCGGGGTCAATCGCGTGCGCGAGATCCCGCAACGGCACCAACAGCGGTGCCTGATTCCTGATCCGATACTTGCCGTCGACGTGTTCGGCGAGCTTGGACAGCGCCTTGAGGCTGTCCTTCGAGCGGGCCTTCTTCGCCTCCTTCGAGATCTGTTGGCGGTGCTTCTTCTTCGGCGCTGCAGCGATGATCTGGTCGACGGTCGCCTGCGCGTACCAGACGTCGAGCGTTCGCTGGGACGCGAATCTGGCCATGGCTTGCCGGTAGCCGGCCACCGACTGGGTGGTCGCCGTCGTGATTGCCGACTTGTCGAAGCCGTTGTCGCGGCCAGCGAGTACGACGCTCGTCGCCAACCGTTTGAGGTCCCACTCCCACGGTCCGGGCAGGGTCTCGTCGAAGTCGTTGACATCGAACACCTGGCGCCGGTCGGGCGACGCGTACGACCCGAAGTTCGAGAGATGGGCATCGCCGCACAGCTGGGCGTTGACACCCGACGACTGCGTCGACGCGAGGTCGCCCGCCATGATCTTGGCAGCGCCGCGGTAGAACGTGAACGCCGACACCGCCATCCTTCCGTGACGGATTGGCACCAAGGCCTGGACTCGGTTGGTGTCCTGGCTGGTGATCACCTCGACCGGGTCAGGCCGATCGGCGGCCGGCGACCAGTCACCGTGGGACGAACGTGGAACCACCTCGCGTAACTCCTTCCCGTCAGACTTGCGTTCCTTCGGGCTCCGATGAGCTGTCATGTCCCCTTCTCCCTTTCCTTCGCTCGTCACGCCGAACCGTGCGTTGTCGTTCGACCGTAGGCCCAACGACAACGCCTGGCTATCCAAAACTGGCTCACTTCATGAGGAGTCGCGCCCTGTGCTGCTCGACCTGACCGACTCCCCCTTGGAGAAGACCGGTGCTGGCGACGCGTGCGGCGCGGCGTGTGCCAAGAACACCGAGCAACCTCCATCCAGCCAGATCTGGATAGCGGCGGTTCTGCCACGGCGTTCAGAATGGGTTGTGCGTCACCGATAGGCGCGACGTGCGTCAGCGCGGCGGGTTCGATCCCGCCAGATGGCGTTCAATTCACCGAAAGGAAACGAAGATGACCGACTACGACACATTCATTGTGTTCGGTGCTGTCTACGACAGTCAGGAACTCGCCGAGATGGACTACGAGGCCGTCAAGTCGCTGTACTACGACTGGCAACTGATTGACACCTTCGACGCGGCCATCGTGGCCAAGCGCGACGACGGCAAGGTCAAGATCGTCAAGAAGCACGAGCAGCCGACTCGTCAGGGTGGCTGGCGTGGCGCCGGGATCGGTCTGGCAACGGGCGCGGTGATTGCGCTCTTCCCCGCCGCCGCGATCGGGAGCGGGCTCCTGGCGGCGACGACCGGTGGTGGCGCCACGATCGGCGCGATCGCTGGCCACGTCTCCAAAGGGATGAACCGGGGCGATCTCAAAGAACTCGGCGAGCACCTCGACGCAGGCCAGTGCGGACTGGTCGTTGTTGCGGCAGCCGATTTGTCGTCG
>CAXMZV010000630.1:0-2992 GCA_964199985.1 Candidatus Ilumatobacter isfjordensis
GCACGTTCTCACCCGCGGCCATCAGTGCCACGAATGCGAGCGCCACGGCGGCGCCGAGCGCGCCGAGCACGGCGGCAACCCCCAACATGCGAGGGAGTGGAATGTCCACCGGTGCCACTGCTGCCGTGGTGTCGGTCACGACTGGCCTCGTTCGAAACTCAACGTCATCGGTGGCCCCTCATCGCGACCGAAGTTATCCCGTTCGCTCTTGATGCTCACGATGCTCATTGGATTGCGCGTGCGCGACCTTCTGACTTCCGAGACATCAGACGAGCCGGCCGGTATCGACGGTGCCTTTCGACTGGCCTAACCCGTGAGGCGGACGATCCCGTCAACCACGAGAGCTGCGCCGAAACCAATGGCGAGCCACACGCGCAGCACTGCTGCGTTCGTCTTCAGCCAGGACTCGCCTCGACCGATCATCGCGGCACCACGGCTCCCACCAACGGCCACGAAGCCGACCGGCACCGACACCAGCAGCGTCGCAACTGCGACATAGAGCACGATCAGCGCAAGGTTTTCGATGTCGCCGAGGTCGGCTTGGCTGGCCGAGGCCATGGCGAGGAACGTGAGGCTGAGCCGTTTGGGCCCTCCGAACCCGAGGAATCCGGCCACCGGCAGCACTGCACCGGAACCAAGATGACTGAGCCTCGCCATGACCGCATTTCCTCGACCCGTTTCCGTCTCGGTCTGTGGTTGCACGTGGCGCTCCCGGAGCCCGGCGACGACCAGCGCAATGCCGAGAAGCAGCGCCAACACGCCCTCGACGGTGGCATACGAGTCAAGCCGTACGGCGGCGGTTGTCGTCCCCAGCAGGAACCCGAGCAGGAAGGCGATGCCGTTCGTGCGTGGGCGTTCGCCTCGGACCACCGCGAGCATGGCGGTCAGCACAAGCGGGCTGGCCGCCGCGACGAGCGCGTAGAAGACGACGTGACCGACGGCGGAAATCACCGGGGGACAGACCAGGAAGAGTCGAGGGCGCGAGTCCGCCGATGCGTCAGTCGGCGCATGTGTTCAACGTATCGCACGCTCCTCCTGACGGTTCCCTCACACTCGAGCACGCAGTGCGGCGTCGTGCACATCCCGCCGAGCAACTCAGAGTGAGTCGGCGAATCCCTTGATATCTCGGATCGTGGCGTGCCACACGTCGGGCATCGCATCCAGGAAGAGGCAGTCACCGGCGTGGCATGTGCCGTTGACCGTTCGGCTCACGGCGCTCACTCCGGCGTCGAGCAACTTGCGGTAGTAGACGAGCCCCTCGTCACGGAGCGGGTCGAGTTGATTGACCGAGATGACGTGCGGTGGCAGCCCTTCCAGGTCAGAGCTCTCGGCGTGCATCGGCCACGCCAACGGGTTGGTCGCGTTCGCACCGTCGGGGTCGTACGTCTTGGCCAACGCTCCCATGTTCTCAATGTTCAGGAAGTAGTTGTCGTTCTCGAACAGCGAGGTCAGTTCCGCGATCGGTTCGGCGTAGGCGTTCGAGATGTATGGACACTGGGCGTACACACCGGCGATGTCGCCGATCCAGCCGTCCTGTTTTGCTTTCAGTGCGGTGGCGATGGAGAGGTTGCCGCCTCCGGACTCCCCCGAGATCACCACCTTCGAAATGCCGAGGTCATCACGATGGGCGATCACCCATTGCGCGGCACTGACGCAGTCGTTGAGGCCGGCTGGGAACGGGTGCGGTCCGAGTGCACCAGCGGCGTTGCGGAACTCAACGCCGACGATGACCATGCCTGTCGCCGCGAGGTCGTCGCGCCAGCGGACGTAGTTCGGGTTGGCGGCTTTGAGGATGACCATGCCGCCGCCGTGGGTGTGCACCACGCAGGGCACGGGTCCGTCGACCGCGTCGGGTCGGTGGACGTAGAGATTGATGTCGTTGCCGTCGACGCCCTTGATCACTTCGGTGTACGACGTGACACCGGTGACCGGCGGTGTGTTGGCGACGACGACACCCCCGAGTGCGTCGAAGCCCGCCTCGGCCTCGACGCAGTAGGCGAGCAACTCGTCGATCGTGCTCGCAGCAGTCACAGGCGACGGTGGCGGAGCGACGTCCATTCCGAGGGCGGCCATCGCGGAAATCATCCGCGGGTCGGCGCGTGGGTCGTCCTTGATGTCGGAATCGGGATTGCCGAGGCGTCCGGGCAAATTCGGTGAAGTGGACATGGTTGCCTTTCGATCGTCGAGAAGTCGAGCTTCGCGCTCGGCAAAGGTCTGCGACGACCCGGATGCTGGCATCCCCCAAACCGGTGCTGAAGCGGGCGGCCATCTGTTCGGCCCAGTTGTCCAACGTGGCGAGGTCCTGGGCGAATCGGAGCGCTACTTGGGCATGGGGTCCGAAGATCGCGGGCAGTTCTTCCTCCCGCGGCTCCGGAATCTTCAAGATCTCGCCGAGGATCAGTCACTGAACGGCCCGCGGACTTGCGTATGCGCTGGCTTCGGCCGCCTTCAGCGTGCCAGTGGCAGCCTGGTTGCCGGCCACGCTGGATCGCCTGGAGGTCGGGGCCGGAGCGCCGCGGCCGTGTGATCGGTACGAGCCTGCGGACAGCTGGCGACGTCAGATTTTCGTGCTACGACTGCTCGACGGCACCGACGTCGCAGCCGGCCCCTTGCGGACGCGCGACGCCACGCTGGTCGGTGGCCGGGCAGGCCCCCGCGTAAGCAGCGTCGATCGCCGGACTGCCGGCTCCCAACGCATGGGTCAGCGTCGGCCCACCGTTGTCGGCCAGCGCACCAAGCAGTGCATCCGTCACCGACTGGTCGGTCGTGCCGTTCGGGTTGCACGAGCCATCGCCGATCACGTTCGAGCCACCCGATGTGATCGTGGCAGCACCGCCACCTTCGATCGCACAGGCAAAGGAGCCCTCGAAACCTTCCAACACGTTGTTGGTCAACGTCGCGTTGGCCGGAGCACCGAACGTGGCGACGAGGATCCCCGACGCGGTACCCGCCGGGGAGATGTTCTCGGCGAACGTGGAGTTGGTGACCGTCA
>CAXMZV010000631.1:0-2990 GCA_964199985.1 Candidatus Ilumatobacter isfjordensis
GGCCGCGACCGGTGGGAACGTGGTGATGGTCATGAAGGGGCCTCCGAGTTGGTGGATTGAATGGCGCTGACGACGTCGGCGGCGGCGCCGACCGCGCCGAAGATGCCGCCGGACATCTCGATCGTCGAGATCGCCGCGCCACGGCAGCCGGGATCGATGTCCGCGCAGGCGTCAACGACCGTCAGACACTCGTAGCCACGATCGTTCGCGCTACGCAGCGTGCTGTGCACGGCGGTTTCGAACCCGCGACCGGCGAAGAGAAGTTGATCGCGGCCGTCGCCCTGAAGAAGTCGGTCGAGCCGGCTGGCGTAGAACCCGTTGATACCAGCAGCTTTGATTTCGATCTCGGAACCTCGTGCGTGGAGCACGGGCGCGGTGACCTCGTCGACGGCGAATGGTTCTCGTGCGGACGGGGGGTCGTGACGCAGCAGCACGACGAGCGCACCCAGATCGGTGCTGACGGCACGAAGGTGTTCGATGTTGGACTCTGCACGATCGTCGAACGGACACCGTTGCGACCAGGTCGGTCCACTGCCGCAGATCACCAGCGCACATCGCTCGGGAACGAGCACGCCGTCGTACGGCCATGGATACGGCGTCGAGCCGGACACGGTCATCCGACGAGTTCCGAACAGAATGACTGGAGTCGGGCAGACGTCCCGACCGGGTTGTCGACGTGCACGAGGTGCCCGGCGCCTTCGACGATGCTGGTCGATGCGCCGACCGATCCGAGCAACGTTGCGATGCGATGACGTGAAGCACCGGACCGCGCTCCGACCGTGGTCAGGTGCGGCACGTCGATCCGTTCGAGTTCGTGCAGCGTGGGTTGAAACGATGCGAAGTCCGCGACCTCTCGGCAGATGACAGCGGCGTGTTCCCGCGCCCACCATCGGGCAAAGTCCGGCATTGCTCGAACGCTCACGACGCCGTACAGGCCGGCCAGGAACGCCAGCGCTGGCGGCTCGCCCGGGGCGCGTCGCAGTCGCGCCGCGCCCTGAGCGACGTGTGCATCGAGCTCGGGTTCGAGCGCTCCGACCAGTGGCTCGTGTGTGACCACCCCGATCAATCGGTCTGGCCGACGAATCGCGCATGCCAGTGCGAGCGTTGCTCCGCCGCTCACGCCGAAGACGACGGAGGGTTGCTCGGCGACCAATTGCTCGAGGCAATCGACCTGGCGCTCGAAGTTCGCCACCGATGGGACGGCCTCGTAACCGGGCCGCGTCCACACCCGTCTGTCCACGTCGAGGTGGAGACGATCGAACAGCCACGGCCACATGCCGACGCCGTGAACACAGATGAGAGTAAGGGATTCGGACATGACCGAGACCGGTGGTGCCTGCCCCGTGAAGGGCAGGCACCACGCTCATTACTCGAGGCTGCCCTGAACGCCAGCGACGAACCAGGAGCCGAAGCCCATCAGCTGATCGAGTTCGATGTAGGTCGGTGATTCGCCCTCGACGATCTGCACTGTGCCGTCTCGGTCCGCCAGGGGACCGCCGAAGATGTTGAAGTCGGCGACACCGTCGCCGTCAGTGTCGGTGGTGAGCTCGACGAGCGCGGCAGCGACGAGCGCCTTGGTCTCGTCGTTGACCACGGCGCCGAATTCGGATGGCTCGAACGCCACGAACGGAGCGTTGGCGTCTTGGTAGCCGATGCGGTAGTCGCCGTTGTAGACGCTGTCGACGAATCCGCCGGCGACCATCGTCTCGACGATGTCGGTGTACAGCTCGGTCCAGGCCCAGTCGGAACCGGTGATCCAGCCCTCGGGAGCGAGTTCTGAGGCGTCGTAGTGGTAGCCGACCGAGTACGCACCGGCCGCCTCGGCGGTCTCGATGATCGTCTTGGTGCAGTCCTGGTGCTGGGTCAGAACGTCGGCGCCCTGGTCGAGCAGGGTCTGCGCGGCCTGTGCCTGTTTGGCGGGATCGCACCAGTCAGCCGTCGAGACTGCGATGACGGTGACGTCCGGGTTCACCGTTTGAGCACCGAGTGTGAAGGCGTTGATGTTCTGCAGCGTCTGCGGAATCGGGAATGCGTAGATGTAGCCCATCGTTCCGGATTCGCTGACCGACCCGGCGGCGATGCCGGCCAGGTACACCGGTTCGAACACCGACGAGAAGTAGGTGCCGAGGTTGTCCAACGGTCCGTCTTCGAGCGACGACTCGAGTTGGCCCTGGTGCACGACGCACACCTCGGGATGGCTCTTCGCGACCTCGACACCCGGCAAGAAGTGTCCGAAGCTCGTCGGGAACAGAATGGTCGCGCCCTGGGCGATCATGTCCTCCATGACCGGGACGGCGTCCTCGATCGTCTCGGGAACGTTCTCCGCGTGGATCACTTCGACGCCGGTGGCTTCGCCCATGGCGACAGCTGCCTCGTACGCAGCCTGGTTGTATCCGAAGTCGTCCTTCGGTCCGACGTAGAGGAAGCCGACCTTCGAGGCGCCGGCACCGCATGCGTCGGTTGCCGCGGCAGCGTCGGCGGGCGCATCGGCTTCGGCAGGGTCGGCTTCGGCAGTGGTCGATTCGACAGGCGCCGCCGCGTCGGCGGATGGATCGTCGTCGCTGCCACAGGCCGTGGCGGCCAGTGAGAGGCCGACGAGGGCCGAAAGTGAACGTTTGAGCATCGGGGACATAGGGGGGATTTCCTTTGTTGGGGGCCGCGTGCGGCCGTTGTGAGATCGGATGATCGGGGCAAGGTCAGGTCAGACGAGTTGTCCCCCGGTGTCGAAGATCTTGTCGAGCGATTCGGGCGCCGCGTTGTGCCGACGACCGCTGAGTGCAGCGAGCACGATCAGCACGGCGAGGTACGGGATGGCGTCGAGCACGAAGATCGAGATGTCGGTCCCGCGGGCCTGGAGTTCGAGCTGGAAGGCGACGGCTCCGGAGAAGAGATATGCACCCGCCACGGTGAGCAGTGGGTTCCAGCCGGCGAAGATCACCAGGGCCACGGCGATGAATCCGCGTCCGGCGACCATGTCCTCGGACCATGTT
>CAXMZV010000632.1:0-2987 GCA_964199985.1 Candidatus Ilumatobacter isfjordensis
AGCGGCCATCCGTCGAACGGGCCGGTCGGGCCGGTCTGAGTCAGCGGTGTGCAGTGCCACTTCCCGACCATGTAGTTGCGGTAGCCGTGTGGGCGGAGCAGTTCCGACAGCAGGGGAGCGTCGTCGTCGATCTTCCCGCGGTATCCGGGGAAGCCGCTGTCGAAGTTCGACAGGCATCCCATTCCGACGGCGTGATGATTGCGGCCGGTGTGCATGGCGGCGCGCGTCGTCGAACACATCGCCGTTGTGTGGAAGCCGGTGTAGCGCAACCCGGCATCTGCGAGTCGGTCGATGTTGGGCGTGGCGATCTCGGAGCCGTAGCAACCGAAGTCGGCGAACCCGACGTCGTCGAGGAGGACGAGCAGCACGTTGGTCCGGCCGGCTGGCGGCGTCGGTGAACTTGGCCAGTGCGGCGTCGACTCTGCGACGGTGTTGCCGATGGTGCCCTCGAAGTCGCGCATCGCCTGACCGTAGCGAGCCGCAACTGTTCAGCTGGTGCCGTTGGCGAGCCGCTTGGCGTACTCCTCGCCGGTGATCGTGCCGCCGGCGTCGTCCGCGAGACCTTGCTGCGCGGCAGGCAGGAACGGCTGGATCATGTCGATGCGCTTCCACGCCGTGGTCGGCTGCGTTCCGTCGTCGGCAGGTACATACGGCGAGGTGTCGCGGCGTTCATGTGAGTGGATGTAGCGGGCGCAGTTCGGGAAGGTCTGTGCCACGGTGGCGCGCACGACGAGCTGGGCGCCCGGCCAGTGCGCCAGCGTTGCGTCGTCGTCGATGAGCTGCGCCGTTGCTTGGAGCCGCAGTCGGCGTGGGGTCTCCATGTCGATGAACAACATGCCGATCTTTGCGCTGGCTTCGATGTTGCCCATCGAGAGGTACATGCCGTTGCCGTCGTAGCTCGGGAACTCGACGGTCAGCTCGTCGACCACCCGAACCAGGCCCACCGGTCCACCCTTGTACGACACGGTCGGCCAGCCGCCGGCGTCGACGGTTGAGAGGAAGAAGAAGTCGCGTGACTCGATGAACGTTCGGTTGTCGTCGTCGATCGTCTCGTTGAAGATCGTTCCCTCGAAGGCCGCCGCCAAGTTGCTCGTGTCGAACCGTTCTTGCAGCGCGCGCTGCTCGTCTCCGTAGATGGGCATGTCATCACCCTTGCACAGCGGTCAGCCGCAGCAGACGCCCGAAGAACCGACGGCGACGTGCTCCATCTGCTCGGTGTCGCCGGTCTTCACGTACCACTCCCATCGAGCCTCGTCGGGCGATGCCACCCAGGTCTCGGTCTTCTCGGCGAAGCAGCACACGGCGTCGTCGACGCCCGTCGTCTCGATGCCGGTTGCAGTGATGCGCGCTTCGGCGGCAGTCACTTGCTCGGCCGATTCGACTTCCACGCCGAGATGGTTGAGGTGCTCGAAGCTCTCGCCCTCAGCAGTCTCGAACAGCACCAGCTTGAGTGGTGGGTTCTCGATGGCGAAGTTGGCGTAGCCCGGCTTGGTTTTGGCAGGGGCGGTGTCGAACATCTTGGAATAGAAGTCGATCGCCTCGTCAAGGTCGGTGACGTTGAGAGCGAGTTGCAGACGCATGGTAGATCTCCGTTTCATATTGATCTTGATCGATATGATACTCACATATCGACGAATGTCAATATGAAGGGAAGGTCTGTGCCGAAATGTGTGGGAAAAACGTCGCAGAGCGACGGTGAGCCGACATATTTCGGGGCGCTGGTGGGTGTCGGCTGGCTGGTCAGCGGGCGCGGAGTTCGAGGCGGTCGCGCTGGGTGATTTTGTACGTGCGGTCCTGCTGCTCGAGCCAGCCGAGGCGAATGAAGCTCGCGATGGCCTTGTTGACACGTTCGCGAGACGCACCGACGATGCCGGCGAGCTCTTCTTGCGTAACGGGCAGTGTGAACTGATCAGCGCCGCCGGCAAGTTCGAGCAAACGCTTCGCGGTGCGACCGGTGACGTCCAGGAACACCGAGTCGGCGAGTGCTTCATCGGTGACTCGGATGCGCTGGGCGAGCAGCCGAGTGACGTTCCAGAGCAGCTTTGGGTTCTCGTCGAACATCGCCAGAATCGGCTCGAAGGGGATGGCGAGCACGGTGGTCGGCTCGAGTGCCCGTGCCATCGCGGAACGCGGTCCGTTGTCAAGCATGCTCATCTCACCGAACAGGTCGTCGGGCTCCATGAGGGCGACGACACTCTCGCGACGATCGATCGGGTTGGCGATGGCAATGGCCATCCGGCCGCGCAGTACGAGGTAGAGCGCGTCAGGCGGATCGCCCTCGTTGAAGAGGACGTCGCCGCGGATCAGGTGACGTTCCTGCCCTGCCGCGGCGACGGCTGCCAGCGCATCCGGCGGCGCGTCGGCAAAGAAGTCGGTACGGGAGAGAACGTCTTCGTGAGCCATGACGTTCGTCACGGTACTACCCTCCGGCCCTGTGTCGCATCACGAGATCATCTGGACCGTCGTGGTCGGTGGTGGGAGCGGCACTCGCTTCGGTCGGCTCAAGCAATATGAACAGCTTGGCGACCGGCGCGTGATCGACTGGTCGAGGGCGATTGCAGAGCAGGCGAGCGATGGCGTGGTGGTCGTGGTGCCCGCCGCAGACGCGGGGCGCGAGCGCGCCGTCGCGGGTGGCGATAGCCGATCAGCGTCGGTGCGTGCCGGACTGGCCGCCGTCCCCGACGAGGCGACCATCATCTGCGTGCACGACGCGGCACGTCCCTTCGCTTGCACTGACCTGTACGAGCGAGTGACCGACGCCGTGGCCGGCGGCGCTGACGCTGCGATCCCTGGGGTTGCTGTGGCCGACACGATCAAGGTGGTGCACGAGGTCGACGGGATGCGAACCGTCGTCGACACCCCTGACCGGGCATCGCTCGTCGCAGTGCAGACACCTCAGGCGTTTCGGGCGCAAACGCTGCGCGCTGCGCATGCTGACGGCGACGATGCGACCGACGATGCGGCATTGATCGAGCGGTCGGGTGGCC
>CAXMZV010000633.1:0-2985 GCA_964199985.1 Candidatus Ilumatobacter isfjordensis
TGATGCGTTCGATCAACCAGGCTGCCGGTCAAGCGTTGCAAGAGATCGCCAACCGTACGGTGGCTGAACTGAGCGAAGAGCCGACGGGCGTGTCACGCGATGTTCCATCGTTCACCGTCGAGGCGCTCCCGGTCGAGACATTCGAAGCGTTGCTGGTGGTCACCAGCTGGATTGGCGAGGTGCTTGACGACGAACCCCCTTACCGCCTCGATATCCACCTCCACGAACCGGCTCCGTGCTGGTGTCGGCTGGAACTCGTGCCAGACGCTGGTGCCTCGACGGTGAGCATCACGCTCGCGAACGAGCCGGGTCAGCCGGTCCCGGACATCGAACGAGTGCGTGACACGTGGATTGATCAGCTGAATCGTTACGACTGGCCATGATGTCGAGGTGACGGCGTCAGGGTCGGCGCGGTCGCGGGGCGGCGGCCTTCTCCAGGCGGTCTCGAATCGCGAGACCCAGTCCTTCCGGTGGAGGCAACACCGCAATCAGCATCCGGACACCGTCGTGGTCCGCTGAGCGCAATTCGGCGTACAGAGTTCGGGCGTAGGCGACGAGATCGTCGGTGAGGTCGAGCACCCGTGCGCCGGGAGTTCCTGCGCGCAGCGCCATGGCATCGTCTGGATGATCGACGAGACGGACCTCGCAGCGCGGCGCGTAGTGCGATGCGAGCATGCCGCTGGCACGCGAGGGGCCTGATGCTGTGGCGAGCGCCCCGATCTGCTCCTCCGTGACCGGCCCGGCACGCAGCAGTTGCGGCGGCTCCACGGTCGTGTCGACGATGGTGCTCTCGAGGCCAATGGTCGATGGCCCACCGTCGAGGATGAGGTCACGTGCCGGGTCCAGGCGGTCACCCAGGTCAGCCAGCACGTGTTCTGCGGTGGTGGGGCTGACCGATCCGAATCGATTCGCCGACGGTGCAGCGATGCCCAAACCACTCCGTCGCAGCAGGTCGTGGATGACCGGATGTGAGGGCACGCGAAGACCAACGGTGTCGCGGCCACCCGTCACGGCATCAGGCACGATTGAAGATCGGGGCACGATCAGCGTCAGGGGACCCGGCCACGCGAGCTCAGCCAAGGTACGCGCGACCGGAGCCGGGTTGTCAGCCCAGGTGTCGAGGTCGTCGCCGTCGGCAAGATGCACGATCAGGGGGTGGCCCGCTGGTCGTCCTTTGACCGCGAAGATGCGTTCGACGGCGGCAGGATTCGACGCGTCGGCTGCCAACCCGTAGACCGTTTCGGTCGGAACGGCGACGAGACCGCCGGCGCGCAGCACCTCGGCGGCACGACCGATGTCGGTCGAGAGCAGCGACACGGCTCAGATCGCGTCGAGGAACTCGAGCGTGGCGTCAAAGAAACCGAACGCCTCGGGCGTGGCGAAGTGATCGACGTTGCGCAACGTCTCGCATCGGCCGTCGGGAAACCACGACGCCAGCTCGTCACCGGGATGGACAAAGTCCTGGTCGCCGACCACTACGAGCACCGGGCATTCGACTGCGGCACACCGCGCTGCATCGAGATCGCCTGCAGATGCACGCCGCATCACCGCAGCAAGCGCAACGATGTCGTTGCCGGGTTGCTGGGCGTACTGCACGAAGAGCCGAGCGGTGTGATCCATGTCGGCGAGCACCGCCGGAGTCGCCTCGCCGCTCTCGATGACGCTCTCGAGTCCCTCGACGATGCGGGTCGCGCCTTCCTGATCTCGCTCGATCACGTTCTTGCCGATTCCGGCCAGCACCAGGCGACTGAAGCGATCGGGACGGGCGACTGCGGCGCGCAGCAATGTGATCGCGCCGAGTGAAAAGCCGACTGCCTCGATCGGCTGGTCGGGTGAGGCCGCGTCCATCGCATCGAACACGCGGGTGGTCAGGTCGTTGTACGCCTCTGGCTCATGCGGTTTCGGTGCTGCACCGTGCCCGAGGAGATCGACCCCGACAATCTGCTTGCCGCCATCTTCGAGGAGAGCGGTGAACCCGCTTCGCTGCCAGGTGTTTGCGAACGAACCACCCCAACCGTGTACCAGCACAACCGATCCCATGCAGTGGTCACCTTAGGCCGTATCGTGATGCCGCCTCGCAACGCCGTGCCCGAATCGAGATCTTGACCCATGCGCCTCCTCCACGAACCCGACCACGACCTGACCTACAGCGACGTGTTCATGGTCCCCAGCCTCTCCGACGTGGCCTCCCGGATGGACGTCGACTTGTCGACTCCGGACGGCATCGGTACGACCATCCCGCTGGTCGTGTCGAATATGACGGCAGTCGCTGGACGCCGCATGGCCGAGACTGTTGCTCGACGCGGCGGCATCGCAATCCTCCCGCAGGACATTCCCGTTGATGTCGTCGGCCGAGTCATCGACTACATCAAGCAGTGCCATCCGGTGTTCGAGACACCGATCACCTTGGCGCCCGATGCAACAATTGGCGAGGCGCTGTCCTTGATCCACAAGCGATCGCACGGCGCGGTGGTCGTGGTCGACGATGGCAAGCCCGTTGGTGTGTTCACCGAGCACGATCAGGAAGGCGTCGACCGGTTCACGCAGTTGCACGCCGTGATGACCCGCAACCTGCACATCGTCGAGCCCGATGTCGACCCTGCAATGGCGTACGACCAACTGGAAGAGATGCGACTCAACGTGGCTCCCGTGGTCGATCCGGCGAGCAACGATGGACGTCTGCTTGGCGTCATCACGCGCAAGGGTGCACTTCGCTCGACGATCTATCGCCCGGCCGTCGATGCCGAGGGCCGCCTGCTCGTCGGCGTGGCTGTCGGGATCAACGGTGATTCCGCAGCGCGGGCCACCGAGCTGTCGCTGATGGGCGCCGACGTGCTCGTGATTGACACCGCACATGGGCACCAGACGCGAACACTGCGAGCGGTCGAAGCGGTTCGAGCCGCGCTGCCCGACGCACGAATTGTGGCTGGCAACGTCGTGACTGCCGACGGAACTCGCGACCTGATCGAGGCGGGCGCCGACATC
>CAXMZV010000634.1:0-2965 GCA_964199985.1 Candidatus Ilumatobacter isfjordensis
CGACGAGGAGCTCAGACGGCGTCGTCTGGTCGGTGCTCGCACAGGAACCACCGTGGAACGTTTGCGGTGTCATTGCCATGTGCCGAGGTGGCGAACTCAGTCGTCGAGCAGCGTCCGGAATGAGAATGCGGTGGCGACGATGATCAGTCCGAAGATGACGAGCTGGAGGCCTGCAATCCAGGCGACGACGGTGACGGTCGGAGCTGGCCACGAAACGACCACGATGCCGGCGATCGCCGCCACCACGCCGCTCAGGATGCGCAGGCCACGGCCCTTGGTCCCGCGGTCGGCGATTGCGGAAATCGCGTCGATCGAGCCCGAGACGATCCAGACAACGCCGAGAATTGTGGCGAGGATGGCGACGGTCTCGTACGGATTGCGCAGCACGATGACGCCGCTGATCATCAGCAGGACGCCGACGAATCCGACGATCCCGGCCGTCTTGCCGGCAAACGCTTCGATCAGGCGGAAGAGCCCGAACACGACGAACTGGATGCCAATGAGGACCGAGATGACGGCCAGCGTCTGGCTCGGCCACGCCAGCACGATGACGCCCACGATGATGGTGACGACTCCGGCGAACATGAGTGCCGGCCATTCACGTGCCATGGCGAGGCCGGGAACGGCGTCATCGAGTTCGGTTGTCTGCATGGTGTCCTTCTCCCGTTTGGCTTGGTCGAGCGCGAGCGTAACGAACCGTGACGACGGATCAGGTGTGCGGGGTGATCAGGGCCTTGTCGCCGGTCGCAATCTGGGCATACCGCTGCACGTTGGCCGGGTCGACCGCATCGGTCAGTGAGAGTCGCATGCCGTAGTTGCTGGCGAATGTGGTGGTGATCTCATCTGCCACCCGCTGGCGAAGTCGGGCCGTGACTTCGGGTCCTGCCTTCGCGAGGAACGGAGTCAGCAGCCAGCCACTGACCGACCAGGTCAGCCCGAAGTTGCGGTTGAGGATCGTCGGACCACGATCGAGGCCGCCGTAGATGTAGACCTGTTTGGCGGTGTCGGATCCATACCGGCTGAACTCATTGCCCTGGCTTGCCACCTTTTCCATGCGAGCGAGCAGCAGGCCTGCGAGGTCACCGCCGCCGATCGCGTCGAATGCAATGGTCGCTCCGGTTGCGGCCAGTGCCTCGGTGAGGTTGGCGACGAACGATTCCGAGCTGGAGTCGACAACGTGTTCGGCGCCGACGTCGCGCAGCATCGCGACCTGCTCGGGCTTGCGCACGATGTTGACGAGCGGCACGCCGTCGTCGCGACAGATGCGGATCAACATCTGTCCGAGGTTCGACGCACCGACCGTGTGGACGAGTGCCGTGTGGCCTTCGGCCCGCATGGTCTCCACCATGCCGAGCGCGGTGAGCGGGTTGACGAACGATGCCGCGGCATCGGCCGGATCGGTGCCGTCGGGCATCCGCAGACACTGCGCGACGTTGAGTGTGCGGTACTCCGCATACGCATTGCCCGAGGCAAAGCCAACCGTGGCGCCGAGCAATGCTTGTGCCGCATCGGAGGTGCCGGCAGCCACGACGATGCCGCCACCTTCATTGCCGGCAGGCAGCGATCGACCGAAGCGTGCGCTCATCGCGGCGAGGCCCGCGGTGACCTGCACCTCGACGCCGGGCGATTCGTCTGACCCGATGGCCTTGGCATCGGTGGCATCAGCACCGGCGAGGAGCAGACCGAGATCGGACGGATTGATTGGTGCCGCCTCGACTCGAACGATGACGTCGTCGGGCCCGGGCGCGGCAACCTCCGCCTCTCCCACCGTGAGCGAGAGCGCTCCCGACTCATCGAGCGTCGAGCGCAGTTCGCGTGTGGATGTGGGCAGCGGTTCGGTCATCCGGCCATCTTGCCTGATCGTCGACGCGTCTGTTGCAGGCGACTTGCCGCGGCGGCCGACGACATACTTGTTGGATGGTCGAGCCCGAACAGGTCGTGAGCGCTCGCACCGTCTCCGACCAATCCGTTTCACCTCGGATTGAATCTGACAGCCTCAGCGTCTGAAAGGCAGACTCACCATGGCCACCTTCACTGTTTCAACAATCGGCCACGTCACCTGTGAGCGCGTTGAACCCATCGACGACGACTGGGGGTCGATCGAATCGACCATCGTTCTGGATGCTGACCGATTCGGTCCCGAAGTGCTCGCCGGTCTTGACGACTTCTCGCACATCGACGTCGTCTACTGCTTCGACAGAGTCGACGAGGCCAAGATCAACCTGGGGGCGCGGCATCCTCGCAACCGCGAGGATTGGCGGCGCGTCGGCATCTTTGCCCAGCGTGCGAAAGCGCGGCCCAACCGACTCGGCGTCACGACGTGCGAACTGGTTGCCGTCTCCGGGCTGACCGTCACGGTGCGAGGGCTCGATGCAATCGATGGGACTCCGGTCTTTGACATCAAGCCACACGTGATCGAGTTCCAGCCGCGATCTCCTGTTCACCAACCCGGGTGGATCGGCGAGCTGATGGCCAACTACTGGTGACAACCTCGGTCGGCGAACTGCTGAACGAGGTGCGAGGCTGCACGGTGTGCGCGGCTTCGCTGCCGGCAGGACCGCGCCCCATCGTTCAACTCGCAGCCAGCTCGCGCATCGTGATCATCGGCCAGGCGCCGGGTCGCCGCGTGCACGAATCCGGAGTGCCGTGGGACGACCCGAGCGGTGTTCGGTTACGCCAGTGGCTTGGCCTCACCGACGAGCAGTTCTACAACCCAGCGATGGTGGCGATCGTGCCGATGGGGCTTTGTTTCCCAGGTTCGGCCACGTCGGGAGACAATCCGCCACGTCCGGAGTGCGCTCCACTCTGGCACGATCGTCTGCTCGAGCGACTCCCGTCGGATCGACTGGAGATCATCATCGGGATGTATGCACAACGCCGCTACATCCACGATCGCGCCGCCACGTTGACCCAGACCGTTGCCCGATGGAGGAACTACCTGCCGCGACAGATTGTCCTTCCGCAC
>CAXMZV010000635.1:0-2964 GCA_964199985.1 Candidatus Ilumatobacter isfjordensis
CACGACGCAACCGGCCATTGCTCCACTGCAGCGCCAGGGTTGCGCACAGCAACGGGATCGAACCGAAGAAGACGGTGGAGGCAATCACCGACCCGAGCTGGAGCAGACCGAACCAGGCGGGCGATGCGGTCAAGCGATCGGTGCCGGACGAGGTGCCGGATGCAGCGGTGCGATTGATGGTCATGTTCATGGTCATGGTTGATTCCTTCGTGAGTTAGATACGTACCCGTTGGTACGGTTCGTAGTTATACGTACCGGTGGGTACACTTGTCAAGATGTCGAGCGAAAGGAATCCACCGCGTCGAGGTCGCCTGCCTGCGGCCGAACGCGAAGAACGGCGCAACGCTGTGCTCGACGCCACGGAAGCAGCACTGCTCGACGAGGGATACGACAAGGTCACAATGCTCGCCATCGCCCGGCGCGCCGGGGCCTCGAAGGAGACGCTCTACTCCTGGTTTGACAACCGGGACGGTCTGTTTGTCGCGCTGATCGAGCGCAACGCCGATCGGTCGAGCGCAGCGATCGATGCTGCACTGAGCTCGGGCGAGCCGATACAGGCCACGCTCACCGGGTTCGCCACCGGACTGCTGACACTGCTCAGCAGCCCACCTTCGATCGCCTTGAACCGAGCCGCTATGCAGTCACCAGAACTCTCGGCCCGGCTGCTGGCGTCGGGCCGACATCGGGTCGGTCCGCTGGTGGAGCGCTACCTCTCCGCACAACACGACGCTGGCGAGATCAACGCACCCGACGCAGCCGTTGCGTTCGAGACGCTCTACGGACTGGTGATCCGAGACGCGCAGATTCGCGTGCTTCTCGGAGAGGCGGCACCGAGTGCCCGCGTCATCAAACGGCAAGCCGCCGTTGCTGTCGATCAGTTCCTCACGCTCGTCGCGATCGCCTGACAGCAGGTGCGCATCCTGCGATGGTGGGGTTGTCCCCACCATCGAGACACCGGGCGGCAGGATCGATGCCAGCAGCAGATTCCGTCATCGTGGAACACATGAACGACACGCTCCCCCGCCCCGACACCGCCACCTATGTGCCCCCGATGGCCACCACGGCCGCTGCCGACAGAACCACCACCCCTTCGACGCCGCGTCTGGTTCGCCCTCGCGACGGGCGCCGCCTCGGCGGCGTGTGCGCCGGCATCGCCGACAAGTTCGGCTGGAGCCGAACCACCGTTCGGGTGCTCGCCGTCCTCAGCATCCTGCTCCCCGGCCCGCAGGTCATCGCGTACATCGTTGCGTGGTTCGTGGTCCCCGACGAGGCCGACGGTCAGCCGATCGTGGACATCGATGTCGACAAGGCCACCGACGATGTCGCCGCGGTCGTCCGACGCTGAAAGGGCGGGACTAACCGTCGGCCTGCTGGCTGCCGAAAATCGTCGGCGGGCCCTGCTTGCGCCAGTCAGGTGCACCACGCATCGGGCGACCGTGGACCGTCACCTCGTGGCTCGGAGCCCCACCAACGATCCGCCCACTGTTGGCGCCATGAACGCCATTGGCACCGATGCCGAGCACCGGGTAGCTGTCGAGCGCCGAGTAGGTCTGCAACAGCAGCGGCCGTGGCCGATTGGACAGGTTGGGCATGGAACCGTGCACCATGCAGCAGTTGTGGACCGTCACCGAGCCTGCCGGTCCCTGCAGCCATGCCATCTCGTCGATCGGCAGCATCGCGATGTCCGAGTCACGCATTGCGCCACCCCACGATCCATCCGCGTTGTAGAGGTCGTAGAGCGTCCCGGTGTGGCTGCCGGGGAGCACGCCCATTGGACCCATCTCGTCGTCGACATCGTCGAGGTACACGCCGATCGTCAGTGGCGTGAAGTCGGTGTGTGGCCAGAACTGAATGTCCTGGTGCCACTTCACTTCCTCGCCGCCGCCTGACCACTTGTAGTTGAGCTTGCTGTGGTGGAACCGCACCGGACCACCGAGAATGGCCATGGCGAGTTGTGCCACCGGACCCTCAAACGCCAGCCGGTGGAAGGTCTCGTGCAGATCGACAGGCGAGACCAGTCGTCGCAGTCGCGGAGTCTCAGCCGAGTGCCCCGTCTCGACATCGAAGCGACGGGTCGACGTCGTGAGCGAGCGACTCTCTTCGACGAACTCGTCCGACGCCATTCGCAGCTCCGCCATCCATTCCGCGTCGACGAACGACTCGAGCTGGAGATAGCCGTTGGTCTCGTAGAACTCGATCTGTTCGGCAGTAACGACGTCGTGGCTCACGACGCGAGCGTAGAACTAACGCGTGTCGTGCCGGAAGGTGATCGACATGCGCGGTCCGACCCCGCGACGGATCTTCGGAACGCAGTGTTCCCATTCGTGTTGGCAGGCACCGCCCATGACAAACAGATCGCCGTGGCCAAGGTCCCAACTGCGCGACGCACCGCTCCCACCCTTGTCGCGGCGTTGGCGCAGCTTCAGCGGTCGCGGTTGACCGACGCTGAGGATGGCGACGACAGGATCGGTGACGTACTTTCGGTGGCGGTCACCGTGCCACGCAACGGAGTCGTCGCCATCGCGGTAGAGGTTGAAACCGATGGAGTCGAACGGGCGGTGATAGCGGGTCGTGAGCAACTGACGGATGTCGTCGAGGAGCGGCGTGGGGCCGCCGGCCGGGTAGTCGTCGGCGTGCCACCCCGCGGTGAGGCGGGGCTCATTGACGACCGAGTCGTACATCGGGATGTTGGTCCGCTGCCGGAGTTCGAGCTGGTCAAGCAACTCGTCGAAGACGCCGTCGGCGCCGTTGAGCCAGCCCGGCGTGAAGTCGATCCATGACCGATCATCGAGTTCGACGCGCTGCGCCTCGAGAAAGTCGGCGTCGACATCGGGTTCGCACACCCCGAAGAGTGAGCCTTGAAGGAACATGTGTTCGATTCTCGCGAATGATCGAGTCGAACGCAAGGCATCAACCCGACTTTCGTGTGAGCCCACGCTCCGTCCGACGGACTTTGTCCTCACA
>CAXMZV010000636.1:0-2955 GCA_964199985.1 Candidatus Ilumatobacter isfjordensis
GGGGTCTTCAGAGCGGCGGACGAGACCGCTCTCCGACAGTGGCGCCAGGCCGCGGACACGACGACTCGACAAGCAAACGGACCCCATTGCCAAGGTAAAGGCCGGTGACTTCGCGAAACGGGACAGAAAACGTCAAGAACTTCATTCGCGTTCTCCGGGCAGCACAATCGCCAAATCGTGTCGTCAGCCTCCGGCGACATCGTGTCCAGTGCGCCGACGTGTACCGATGTCCCGCGCAGTTCGGCGCACTGCCTTTACATCAACATGACGGCACAGAAGCACCTTCCGACCAACGCCAAGCCTGAACTCGCCCAACCGCTACTCGTCGATGTCGCCCACGCCGCCCGGCTGCTTGCGATCAGCCGATCGTCGCTGTATCAGCTGATCTGGACCGAACAGCTCACGCCGGTACGCATCGGTCGCAGCGTGCGCTTCTCGATCACACAACTCGAACAGTTCGTCACCGATCGCCTGTCGACCTCTCAACGATCGGGCACGCCGCCACGCGGAGCGGACGGGGTCGGGGGATCCTGACTATCGGGCCGACGCCGGCGCCCGAGCCACGGGACTCACTGGCCGGCACTCGATACGTAGACTGCGGGTATGGAACGCCGAGGTGTACGACATGTCGACATCGATTCGCTGACGCGCGACATGTTGCCGCCGACAGACGACGACGTGCCCATGACGTTGGATTGGCAGCCACTGGACACCAAAGACAAGCTCTTGGAGTACCTCGCAGAGATCAACGCTGCTCGCGAGCGAGCACGTGTCGACTGACGGCCCAGCGTTCGATCCATCACGCCTCGTCGAGGTGTTGGACCGGCACGGCGTCGACTACTTGATCGTCGGTGGTTTCGGTTCACAACTCCATGGCGCCACCCGGCAGACCTACGACATCGACTTCGTTCCCTCGGCCACTGCCGACAATGAAGCACGTCTCGCGTCGGCGCTCGACGAGCTCGGTGCCCGTTTGCGTATCGCCGGCATGACCGACGAAGAAGCCCGTCAGCTCCCCGTCGTCATCGACGCAGCAACCCTTCGCGCATTCGGCAGCACGACATGGATGACAGACGCTGGCCCGCTCGACGTGCTGAGCGAACTCCCCGTCGCTGGCGGGCATAGGGCCTTCGTCGACCTCGAGGCACGAAGTTCGAACGTCGAGTTCTCGGGAGTGGTCGTGCGACTGGCATCGCTCGACGACATCATCGACAGCAAGACGCACGCCGACAGGCCGAAGGACCGAGAGGCGCTGCCGGAGCTTCGCAACCTGCGGACGCAGCTGGAACCGTAGATCATCGCTGCGACCCTTCGGAGGGCGTCGACCGGAAGCGGTGAGCGAGCCAATTCGTCGAGCCCGGTGACACACGATCACCGCTGGTAGATGCACCTGATCGGGTGTCAGGTCGTGCACGATCTCGGCCGGATAACGGTCGCCTGTCAAGCGTCGTCGGGCTGGGCGGTCCAGTCTGGGTCGAGCAGTTCGAAGGCTCGCTCGCTGATCTGGCGTGGCCGATCGCCCTCGTGTTGCACGTAGCCGCGAGTGGTCGAGGTGTCGCTGTGCCCGACGAACAACGCAACATCGCCGAGGTCCATCGCACCGGACGCAAACAGGTTGGTCACGACGGATCGGCGGCCGGCGTGAGTGCCGAGCCCTGTCGGGTCGATTCCCGCACGAGTCGCTGCCGCCCGTATGGCCCGATCGACATGCTGGCGCAGCATGGGTGTGCCGGCGGCGGTGGTGAACACCAGGTCGAGGTGTTCGCGGTCGTACTCGACGTCGGGCCAGCCGCCCACCTTGGCCCGATCGTCGTCCTGGATCTGACGGCGGATCGACAGCAGCCTGATGACAGTCGGGCTGAGCGATTGCATTCCCGCCGTGCGTTGCGTCTTGGTCGGCCCGAGGACCATCCCGACGCCATCGGTGTAGGTCGACCCGCGCCGCAGACGCACGGTTCCCGAGTCGAGATCGATGTCGCCCCACGCAAGCCCGAGCGCTTCGCTGATTCTCCAGCCCTGCACGTAGCAGAGCCCGACGGCCGCGGTGAACCGATCGTCGACCTCCGCGAGCAGTTGCTGCGTTTCCGCAGGCGTCACCGTTCGGCGCTGCACCTTCGGCAACTTCGGTGCCCTCACTTGGCGAGCGAAATTCTCAGCAGCGAGGCCGAGACCGACTGCCTGATCCATGATCTGCACGAGCAAGGTCCGCACGCTGCGCGCACGTGACGCCGACCCCTCGTCGAGCAGGTCCGAGATGAACGCCGCAACCTGAGCGTGCCGCAATTGGCGCGCCGGGGTGTCGCCCAAGCCGGCCTCGATCAACCGAGCCTGCTTGCGGTACGTGGCGAATGTCGTGGCCCGAACCCGATGACGTGCGACATTCTGCAGCCACCATGCCGTGACGTCGGCAACCGTCGAGTCAGCCTCGAACCCTTCATCCAGAGCGGCGAAGCGTTCCTCATCGGCGGCCCTCGCCATGTGGCGATCACGTGATGCAGCGGCGAGCACTCGCGTCTTGCCGGTTGGGCGACCGACCTTCCCGTCAGGCTTTCGCCAGGGCGCAACCCACACGCCGCGCGATTTGTCGAAGTACGGCACGGCCTCGCCGTTCGGCGCCTTGTTGACAACCTGAAACGTGCCCGTCGAAGCATCGACGATCCGTTTCCCCCGAGGTGTCTTCGGCACTCGACATCGCCTCCTGCGTTACTCTCAAACCCCTTTTGAGAGTAACCGTGAGAGTAACGGACCGCAAACGGCCACGGACGTCCGTGGATCGAATTTCGCATCACCCCAGCGTATGGAGCTTTCGAAACACACCAGCGGACGTTCGTGGACCCGTTGGCGGAGATGGACGGGAATCGAACCCGCCGGACGGGGATCGCCCGTCCCAACCGCTTTGAAGGCGGCGGAGCCCACCAGGTACCCAGACATCTCCGATATCGACGCTAGTGCCGA
>CAXMZV010000637.1:0-2946 GCA_964199985.1 Candidatus Ilumatobacter isfjordensis
GAACGGCTCGTCCATCAGCAGCAGCGGCGGATGTGACGCGAGCGCTCGGGCGATCGCAATCCGCTGTTGCATGCCTCCGGACAATTCCCACGGCCGATGGTCACCGAACTCGGGGAGCTGCACCAATTCCAACATCTCCTGGGCCCGTTCCGCTCGACGCTTCTTGTCCCAGCCCTTCAGTTCCAGCGGCAGTTCGATGTTCTTGCGAACCGAGCGCCATTCGAACAATCCAGACTGCTGGAACGCCATGCCGTAGTCCTGATCGACCCTGGCCTGTGCCGCTGATTTGCCGTTCACCAACACATCGCCGGCAGTCGGCGACAGCAGGTTGGCAATCAGCCGGAGCAACGTCGACTTCCCACAACCGGACGGACCAATGAGGGACACGAAGTCGCCGGCCTCGATGTCGAGATCGATGTCGCGCAGCGCCTCCAACTGGCCGACGGTCCCCGGATTGAACATCATCGATGCGCCGTTGATCGCCACTGCATGCTCGGTCATCCTGTGGCCTCCTGTGGTCGATTCCGCATGAGCACGAATTCCATGGCAACGACAAATCCGTACAACAGAAGGCCGAGAGCGGCTGCGCCGATGAGCGCGGTGTACACCTGTGCCGGTTCACTGGTCGCCTTTGCCGAGTATTGCAGCGTCGCCCTGCCGATTCCGCCGGCGAGGCCCGTCGAGATCTCGGACACGATCACACCGATCACCGACGCCGTCGCCGCCAACTTCATGCCGGGCACGAGATAGCCCACCGACGCCGGGAGCCGCAGCTTGACCAATGTCGTCCACCAACTCGCGGCATAACTGTCCATCAACTCCACTGAGGCGGCAGGGGCCGAACTCAGGCCCTTCAGCATCGCGATGCTGATCGGGAAGAACGCGAGAAACGCGCCGAGGATCGACACCCACGCCCATCGTGGGAGACCCCAGTTACCGGCGATCGTGGCGATCTGCGGAGCGAGAGCGATCAGCGGCACAGTCTGGGACGCGATGACATACGGCAACAGACCGCGCTCGACGACCCGGAAGCGCGCCATGAGGATCGCGAGTCCGACACCGACGACCGTGCCGACGAAGAGACCCAACAACGCCAGCCGGAACGTGAACCATGCGTAACCGAGCACGGCCTGCCAGACGAGCGGCGTGCCACGGGTCTCGGGATCGAAGAACTCGGCGATCATCTCCCATGTGTGGGGCATCACCCGATCGTTCGACTTCGGCAGGATCGTCCAGCCGAAGACCTCACCTCCCGCCTCCGGGCCGAATGCCTTGTACACCTCCCACGTCGCGGCAACGGCGGCGAGCGCAACGACGAACAGCGCCGTTCGCCGCGCGACCTGACGGATCACTGCCGCGCCAACGCCTGTTCTCGCAGCGCAGGAATGACGTGCTCGCCGTACTGCTGCAGCGTGTGGTCCTTGCCATCGTGCTGGAGATAGATGGCGAACTGGTCGACGCCGAGCGCCTTCAACGCGTTGAGCTTCTCCAGCTGCGCCTCGATCGGTCCGAGGATGCAGAACCGGTCGACGATTTCATCGGGGACGAACGTGGTGTGTGTATTGCCCGACTGGCCATGTTCGTTGTAGTCGTATTCCTGGCGACCCTTGATGTAGTCGGTCAATGCCTGGGGTACCGGGGCGGACTCGCCGTAACGGGCGACGATGTCGGCAACGTGATTGCCGACCATCCCACCGAACCAGCGGCATTGGTCGCGCATGTAGTCGAGTTGCTCGAGTGGGCCGACATAGGCCGGGGCTGCGATACACATCGTGATGTCGTCGGGGTTGCGACCGGCGTCGCTCGCGGCGGTCTTGACGGCGTTGATCATCCACTCCGCGATCGACAGGTCAGCGAGCTGCAGGATGAAGCCGTCGCACGTTTCGCCAATCATCTTGAGCGCCTTCGGGCCGTAACCCGCACCCCACACTTCGAGTTCACTCTTGGACGCCCACGGCAACGTGATCGTCGAGCCGTTGTGTTCAACACCGCGACCACACGCCAGTTCGCGGATCACGTTGACCGACTCGCGCATCGTGGCCAACGTGGTCGGTTTGCCGTTGGTGACGCGCACTGCGGAGTCACCGCGACCAATCCCGCACACCGTGCGGTTGCCGTACATCTCGTTGAGCGTTGCGTAGGTAGACGCGGTGACGGTCCAGTCGCGCGTTGCTGGGTTCGTGACCATCGGGCCGACGACGATGTTGCGCGTCTCCGCGAGGATCTGGGAGTAGATGACGTAGGGCTCCTGCCACAGAATGTGCGAATCGAACGTCCACACATGGCTGAACCCATAGGTCTCGGCGCGCCGCGCGAGATCGATGACCCGCGCCGCTGGCGGGGTGGTTTGCAGTACGACTCCGATGTCCATGAGATCTCCGACTAGTGGATGTACTGGTTGAGGCTGCGCTTGACGAACTGGCCGTGGCCCTTGGCGCCAACGTAAGTGTCGTTCGCCACGACGACGCGGCCACGCGAAATCACGGTGTCGACCTTGCCGTCGACTTCGAAGCCCTCGTAGGACGAGTGATCCATCGCCATGTGGTGTTTGTCGTTGATACCGATCTTGGTCTTGGTATTCGGATCCCACACGAGAACGTCTGCGTCAGCGCCGGGCTCGAGTACACCCTTCTTCTCGAGGCCAAACATGCGCGCCGGGGTGGTGCAGCAGGTCTCGACCCAGCGTTCGAGGGTCATCTCCCCCATGACCACACCCTGGTAGATCATTTCCATTCGGTGCTCGACGCCGCCCATGCCGTTCGGGATCTTCGAGAAGTCACCGACACCGAGTTCTTTTTGATCCTTCATGCAGAACGGGCAATGGTCGGTGGACACCACGGCCAGCTCGTTCATCCGCAGGCCCTTCCACAGATCCTTCTGATGGTGCTCGTGCTTTGAGCGCAGCGGCGTCGAACACACCCACTTCGCCCCTTCGAACCCAGGCTG
>CAXMZV010000638.1:0-2939 GCA_964199985.1 Candidatus Ilumatobacter isfjordensis
GCTCCGCACAGCGGCAGCGTCGAGCGACTGTCACGCCTCGGTGGCGCCGGCGTGTTCGTCGTTTCCACCGACGATCTCGCGACGATCTCGCGACGATGATCGGATCGGTCTCAGCGCCCGACTTCGACACGATCAAACCGCCTGGCGTCTTCCTCGACCAGTACGGCTGGGGCCACACCGGCACCGTGGAAGGCGCAATCAGTTGCATCTGGCTGCTCGACAGAAATCGCACCGCCATCGCTGCGACCATCGCCGGCAACTCGCCGTCGAAAGGTGGCGGCATCTGCGATCGTGTGGTCCCGGCGGTGGCCAACGATCTGGGTATCGGCCAGGGCCAGCCCAACCGAACGCCCTGACCACCAAGTCCGATCAGATCAGTTCAGTTGCCACCGTGCGCGAGCGGCAGTGATGGTGGGAATGCCGATCTCGCCGCTCGACGGCGCCTCGGGGCGATACGACTCCCCGATGAGCGCCGACAGTGTTGCACCCGTCGAGTAGGTCAGCGCTTCCAGGTCATAACCACCTTCGAGCGCGACCAGCGTTCGTCCGGGCGGCACCAGCTGCTGGAGCCGAATCGCGAAGTCGGCGTAATCCGTCGACGTGAGTTCGAGGCCGGCCAGCGGGTCCTGGCGGTGTCCGTCGAATCCCGCTGAGATGATCAGCCAGTCCGGTACAAACCGCTCGACCACCGGAGCCACAACCTCGTCGAGCACGCGGCGGTACACATCGCCGCGCGTTCCGGCAGGGAACGGAAGATTCAGGTTCGACATGGGAGCGTTCGGGCCGCCGGTCTCGTCGGCTCGGCCGGTGCCCGGATACAGAGGCGCTTCGTGGGTCGAGACGTAGAGCACTCGCGGATCGTCGTAGAAAATGTCTTGTGTGCCGTTGCCGTGGTGCACGTCCCAGTCGACGATGGCAACACGTTCTCCTCGTTCGGCCAGCGCCGCCGCTGCCACAGCGACATTGTTGAACAGGCAGAAACCCATCGCTTGGTCGGACACCGCGTGATGCCCTGGCGGCCGGCTGGCGGCGAATGCCACATCGCACTCCCCCGCCCGCAGCGCATCGACGGCATCGAGAACCGCGCCGACAGCGCGCGTTGCCGTCGTCCACGAACCGGGCGAAACATATGTGTCACCGTCGACCTGGCCGCCTCCCCGTTCACTCAGCGACCGCATCCTGTCGATGTGGCGGGTCGTGTGCGCGAGGGAAATTTCTGTCGCCGTTGCCAGCCGCGGCACGCGAAATGACACCGCATCGAACAGACCTGCCTCGCTGATTCCTGCGAGCGATGCATCGAGCCGGCCCGGGTGTTCAGGGTGTCCAAACGGCGTGAGGTGTTGGTCGAGCTCCGCCGAGGTGAAGACAGCAATCGGGACGTCCACACCTCTACCTTACGGACTCCTGCTCCGTCGCGACGGCCTCGCAGGCCACGTGCGTTGGGTCACTCCCGACCGGGCCAACATTTGAGTGGCGGGGGTGCCATGCTGGGGATGTGATCGAGTCCGTCCCCGAACCAGTGACCGACGATCTCGAGTCAGCACCGGCCTCGCGCTGGGAGAGCAGCGTGGTCCTGGGCAGTGGCGACACCGCGTACATTCGCCCGCTCAGGCCGGCCGACAAAGCGAGCCTGCTCGCCTTTCACGAGCGACAGTCCGCAGAGAGCATCTATCGCCGCTTCTTCTCGCCGAAGCCGACACTGTCCTCCAGCGAGTTGGATCATTTCACCGGCGTTGACATGGTCGATCGAGCCGCACTGGCCGTCGAGTCGCAAGACGAATTCGTGGCATGGGCGAGCTACGAACGGTGGCCGGGACGGAACGAGGCCGAGGCCGCGTTCATGGTCGATGACGAGTACCACGGTCGGGGCATTGCGACATTGCTCCTCGAACATCTTGCTGCCATTGCCCGGACGAACGGGATCGAGCGGTTCACCGCCGAAGTCCTCGGAGACAACCGAGGCATGTTGGCCGTGTTCTCCAAGGCCGGTTGGCCGCTCAAGCGAAGCTTCGACTCCGGCGTCGTCGACCTCGACTGGGAACTTGCGACCACCGACGAGTATCTCGACAGCGTCGAGCGGCGCGAGCAACGCGCCGACTCGCGTGCAGTTGCGCGCCTGCTGATTCCGAAGGCAATCGTCGTCGTCGGGGCATCTGATCGCCCGCATTCGGTCGGAGCTGCGCTCTGGCGGCACGTCACACGGAACTCCTCCGTTCCCGCGTATGCCGTCAATCCGAACCACGACCAGGTCGGAGATCAACGAAGTTACGCATCCGTCTCTGAGGTCCCCGACGACGTGTCGCTCGCCATCCTGGCAGTACCTCCGGCTGCGCTCGACACCACTATCGACGCCTGCATCGCCAAACGGATGCGCGGCGCCATCATCGTGACCGACGTCGACAGCACTTCGCCTGATGGGCAGACAGTCGACGTCGCTGCGCTCGTTGCCCGGGCGCGCCGAAACGGTCTCCGCATCATCGGCCCCTCGATCATGGGCGCTGCCGCGCTGCGCAGCGACGACCCGATGCAAGCTGCCCTCGTCGACGTCGCACTCCCCATCGGGAATGTCGCGATCTCCCTGCAGTCGGGGTCACTCGGTGGAGCGGTACTTCGACAGGCGCGCGACATCGGCCTGGGTCTCTCCTGGTTCGTTTCGCTCGGCGACAAGAGCGATGTGTCCAGCAACGACCTGCTCCAATTCTGGGAAGACGACGACCAGACGCGTGTCATTGCCATGTACACCGAGTCGTTCGGCAACCCCGCGAAGTTCGCTCGAATCGCGCGCCGCGTCAGCCACCGCCGCCCCATCGTTGCGGTCCGCACGGGTTCCGCGGCAGACGGCGCAATCGGCAGTGCCATCTTCCAACAGGCTGGCGTGATCGAAGTACCGACCGTCCACGCGCTCCTCGACACCGCTCGGGTCCTGTCCAGCCAGCCGG
>CAXMZV010000639.1:0-2933 GCA_964199985.1 Candidatus Ilumatobacter isfjordensis
ATTGTTTGTGGCGTGCAGGCGCTCGATCGCGTTGTGCCACTGGTTGCGGTAGACGAGGTCGTTCCAGTCGGGAATGAGATTCCCGAGCGGGCACCCGTTGTTGCAGAACGGGATACCGCAGTCCATACAGCGACCAGCCTGATGGTTCAGTGCTTCTGCGTCGAACGGCTCGTAGACCTCTTTCCAGTCCCTGAGACGGACCGGAACGGGACGATGTGCGGGAGTCTGACGCTCCCATTCGAGAAAACCGGTGGGCTTGCCCATGTCAGGACCTCGCTGCTTCCATGATGGCGTTGACGGTTGCGTCTTCGTCGAGGCCTGCAGCCTCGGCATCTGCGATGACATTGAGCACTCGCTTGTAGTCGGTCGGCATCACCTTGCGGAATTCACTGACCTTGAGCGACCAGGAGGCGAGAAGACCCTCCGCGACCGACGAACCAGTGAAGTCGCGGTGACGCGTGACGGTGTCGTGCAGGAACTCGCGATCCTCCGCTGTGAGTTCCTCGAGCTTGACCATCCCGTAGTTGACCTTGCTCGCGAATTCGCCGTTCGGATCGTAGACGTAGGCGATGCCGCCGGACATGCCCGCGCCAAAGTTGCGTCCGGTTTCGCCAAGCACGACGACACGACCGCCGGTCATGTATTCACAGCCGTGGTCGCCGATGCCTTCGCTCACCGCGAGCGCACCGGAGTTGCGGACACAGAATCTCTCGCCAACATTGCCGCGAAGGAAGATCTCACCCCCGGTGGCGCCATAACCGATGACGTTGCCGGCAATCACGTGGTCTTCAGCAGCGAACGGTGCGAGCGGGTGCGGGTGCACGATCAGCCGTCCACCAGACAATCCCTTGCCGACGTAGTCGTTGCCGTCGCCGACGAGCCGCATCTGAATGCCCGATGGAACAAACGCACCAAAGCTCTGTCCGGCCGAGCCGGTGAGTGTGATGTCAATCGTGCCATCAGGCAGGCCGGCGCCCTTCCACTGCTTGGTCACTTCGTGACCCAGCAAGGTGCCCACCGTGCGGTGCACGTTGCGAATCGGGCGGTCAATCGACACGTGATGGCCGTCGTTGATGGCCGGCCGTGCCAGCGCAATGAACTCCTGGTCGAGCGCCTCGTCGAGGCCGTGATCCTGGGCAACGGTCTGGATCATCGATTGGCCGTATGGGTTCTGTGGCACGGCGAGGATCGGGCTGATGTCGAGACCAGAGGCCTTCCAGTGATCGACCGCGTCGCGAGTGTCGAGTGCTTCCACATGGCCGATCATCTCGTCCATCGTGGCGAAGCCAAGCTCGGCCATGATCTCGCGCACTTCCTCGGCGATGTACTCGAAGAAGTTGACGACGAACTCCGGCTCACCGGTAAACCTGGCGCGGAGTTCGGGGTTTTGGGTGGCGACGCCGACGGGGCAGGTGTCGAGGTGACAGACCCGCATCATGATGCAGCCCGACACGACGAGCGGCGCAGTGGCGAACCCGTACTCCTCAGCACCGAGCAACGCTGCGATCACCACGTCGCGGCCGGTCTTCAGCTGGCCATCGCTCTGAACGACGATGCGGTCGCGCAGGCCGTTGAGCATCAGCGTCTGCTGTGTCTGGGCGAGCCCGAGTTCCCAGGGTCCACCAGCATGTTTCAGCGACGTCAGTGGGCTCGCGCCGGTGCCACCGTCGTGACCCGAGATGAGCACGACATCAGCCTTCGCCTTCGACACGCCCGCTGCGACCGTGCCGACGCCCGTCTCGGCGACGAGCTTGACGTGCACGCGCGCTGCCGGGTTGGCGTTCTTCAGGTCGTGGATCAGCTGCTTCAGGTCCTCGATCGAATAGATGTCGTGGTGTGGTGGAGGACTGATCAGACCGACGCCGGGAGTCGAGTGTCGAGTTTTTGCAATCCACGGCCACACCTTGTGTCCGGGCAACTGACCACCCTCGCCGGGCTTGGCACCCTGGGCCATCTTGATCTGAATGTCGTCGGAGTTGGTGAGGTATTCCGAGGTGACACCGAATCTGCCTGAGGCCACCTGCTTGATCGACGAACGCCGCTCGGGGTCATAGAGCCGGTCGGCGTCTTCGCCGCCCTCGCCGGTGTTGGACTTGGCGCCCAATCGGTTCATGGCGACGGCCAGCGTCTCATGAGCCTCAGCGCTGATCGAGCCGTAGCTCATCGCACCGGTGCTGAATCGCTTGACGATCTCCGTCACCGGCTCAACGTCGTCAATCGAGATCGGCGAGCGGCCAGAGCCGTCGGCGTTCTTGAACTCGAACAGCCCGCGCAACGTCATCAACTTCTTCGACTGGTCGTCGACAAGGCTCGTGTACTCCTTGAAGATGTCGTATCGGCCAGCACGAGTGCCGTGCTGCAGCTTGAACACCGTCTGGGGGTTGAAAAGGTGTTGTTCGCCCTCGCGACGCCACTGATATTCGCCGCCGAGTTCGAGCTTGCGGTGGGCGCGTTCTTCGGGCCGATCCGGGTTGGCCATCTTGTGCCGGGCAGCGACTTCGGCGGCGATCTCGTCGAGGCCAATGCCACCGAGTTGGCTCACCGTGCCGGTGAAGTACTGCTCGATCACGGCGTGGCCGATGCCAATGGCTTCGAAGATCTGCGCACCGGTGTACGACGCCACCGTCGACACGCCCATCTTCGACATCACCTTGAGCACGCCCTTGTTGCTCGCCTTGATGTAGTTGCGAATGGCGAGCTGCGGACTGAGGTCACCGAGGCCATGCATGCCTTCGTGGATGAGGTCTTCGATTGACTCGAACGCGAGGTACGGGTTGATCGCTCCGGCGCCGTATCCGATGAGTAACGCCATGTGGTGCACTTCGCGGGCGTCGCCCGCTTCGACGACCAGCCCCGTCATCGTGCGCTGTTTGGTGCGCACGAGGTGGTGATGCACCGCTGCGGTGAGGAGCAAAGAAGGAATGGGCGCGTCG
>CAXMZV010000640.1:0-2931 GCA_964199985.1 Candidatus Ilumatobacter isfjordensis
GACGACCGTTGGTGACGTCGACGTGGCCGTCACCGGATCAGACATACTCGGCGACACGCTCGTCGTTTCGGTCGCGCTCTCCGGAGTCGACGACATCGACGGCATCGAGAGCTTTCGCCTCGTCACGGGCGGTCGACGACTGGATCCGATCGCTGCACCGGGGGATGGTCGCTGCGCCGAGATCACGGTTGCGGTGCAGGAGTGCGCCATCGAGTTCGACATCAGTGCCAGTCAGGGCACGAGCCGAGTCCTGGTCCTGCGCCGCGGTGAAGATCAAGCGACCTGGCGCCTCGGCTGACCGGTTCGGCTCGTACCTCACAACCCACCTCACGACCCACCTCACAACCCGCATCGCAACCCGCGTTGGCGGCCATTCCCCTCTGGCTGGTGGCAGGACCACTGGTTACCGGCGGGTACTGCGGGACGGGCGGTCAGGATGGCGCTACCGTGCTGGGCGATGAGTGATCAGTTTGACGTCGTAGTGATCGGTGGAGGCCCAGGCGGGTACTCCGCAGCCCTGTACGGGGCATCCGCCGGGCTCAACGTGGCCCTGGTGGAAATGGATGCGCTGGGTGGCACCTGTCTCAACCGTGGCTGCATCCCGGCCAAGGCATTCCTCGAGACCGCTGCCGTGAAGCGGCACGTCGATCATGCCGCAGAATTTGGCATCAACCCCGGAGGACCGGCAACGGTCGACTTCGCCCGCACACAGGCGCGCAAGCAGGGCATCGTCGACGGTCTCGTCGGCGGCATCGCTGCGATGTGCAAGGGTCGCAACGTCGAGGTGTTCAACGGCATCGGTTCGCTCGGCCCGGGTCGCACCGTCGGCGTCGCGATGAACGACGGTTCGAAGGCCATCATCACCGGGACCAACGTGATCCTCGCCACTGGCTCGGTGCCACGGACCATTCCCGGCTTCGACCGTGGCGGCCCGATTATGACCAGCGACGAAGTGCTCGACCTCGACTACGTCCCGTCCCGCGTTGCGGTCATCGGAGGCGGAGCCATCGGTTGCGAGTTCGCTTCGACGTTCGCTGATCTCGGCGCCGAAGTCACCATCCTCGAAGGTGCTCCCAAGATCCTTCCCGGCCTCGACAAGGACGTCGCCAAGGTCGTCGAGCGGTCGTTCAAGAAGAAGAAGATCGCCCTGAAGACCGGCATCATGGTCAACGGCCACGAGCCGACCGACTCCGGTGGCACCAAGGTCAACTTCGGTGACGGCGACAGCGTCGAGGTCGATGCTGTCGTCGTGTCCGTGGGCCGTCGCCCTCTGTCGGACCACCTCGGTCTCGACGGCACGGCGGTTGTCGTCGATGAGCGTGGCTTCGTGCAGGTCAACGAGTTCTGCGAGACCG
The DNA here is from genome assembly GCA_964199985.1 of Candidatus Ilumatobacter isfjordensis. GTDB lineage: Bacteria > Actinomycetota > Acidimicrobiia > Acidimicrobiales > Ilumatobacteraceae > Ilumatobacter_A > Ilumatobacter_A isfjordensis. Next base: position 1,356 of record CAXMZV010000640.1, read on the forward strand.
GTGAGCCCGGCGTGTACGCCATCGGCGACTTGATCAACACGCCGCAGCTCGCTCATGTCGGCTACGCCGAGGCAATTCTCACGATCAAGCATCTCCTCGGCGAGTCGCCGATGCCGGTGATGTACGACAAAGTGCCGTGGGCGATCTACTGCCACCCCGAAGTTGCCTGGGCCGGGCCGGACGAGCAGCAGGCCAAGGACGCTGGGCACGACGTCGTCGTTGGCAAACATCCGTTCAAGTTCAACAGCCGTGCGCAGATCATTGGCGAGACCGAAGGCCTCGTGAAGATCATCGCCAAGAAGAACGCTGACGGCACCGCTGGCCAGGTGCTCGGCGTTCACATGGTCGGTCCCTGGGTCACCGAGCAGCTGTCCGGCGGCTACTTGGCCGTCAACTGGGAAGCCACCGTTGACGAGATCGCGGAATTTCTGCAGCCTCATCCGAGTTTGAGTGAGTTGTTCGGTGAGACCGTGCTCTCCCTCACCGGCCGCAGTTTCAACGGCTGATCACGCCAGCTCGATTCTTCAGTACGACACCAGTTACGACTTCAGTAAGGACACACCATGGCAGACGTCATTCTTCCCCAGCTCGGCGAGACCGTCACCGAAGGCACGATCACACAGTGGTTTAAGAAGGTCGGTGACACGGTTGCTGAAGACGAGCCGTTGTTTGAGGTCTCGACTGACAAGGTCGACACCGAAGTGCCATCGCCTGTGTCGGGCACGCTCACCGAGATCCGCGTCGAAGAAGGCGACACTGTCGACGTCGGCACTGTGATTGCGGTCGTCGGTGGTGCTGGCGATGCTGCCCCGGCAGCTCCCGCAGCGGAACCAGCTGCTGCGCCCGAGCCCGAGCCCGAGCCCGAGCCCGAGCCTGCGCCAGCGCCTGCACCCGCTCCGGCAGCCGCGCCGGCGCCCGCTCCTGCGCCGGCCCCTGCACCTGCTCCGGTCGCCGAGTCGACCACCGCATTGGCAGGTGACAATCGTTTGCTCTCGCCCGTCGTCCGCCGCCTCGTCAACGAGAACGGCCTCAACCCCGACTCCATCGCCGGCACTGGTCCCGGAGGTCGCATCACCCGCGATGACGTGCTCGACCACATTGACGCCACGAGCACGGGAACTGCAGCTGCTGCACCTGCACCTGCACCCGCTGCAGCTCCGGCCCCCGCACCGGCTGCAGCCGCACCCGCTCGGACAGCTCCGCCCGCCGCAGCGCCCGCAGTGGCTGCTGGCGAACGTGATGGTTCGGTCCGTCTGTCGAAGATTCGCCAGCTCACCGGCGATCACATGGTGATGAGCAAAGCTGTCAGCCCGCACGCGTTCAGCGTGGTCGAGGTCGACTTCGCCAACGTCGACGTCGTCCGCAACAAGGTCAAGGCCGACTGGAAGGCCCAGCACGGCTTCAGCCTCACCTACCTGCCGTTCATCTCGCGTGCCGTCATCGACGGTCTGCGTGAGTTCCCGCACCTCAACGCCAGCGTGGGGGACACCGACCTCGTCGTGCACAACTTCATCGATCTCGGCATCGCTGTCGACCTCGACTACGAAGGCCTGCTCGCTCCGGTCATCCGTGATGC
>CAXMZV010000641.1:0-2927 GCA_964199985.1 Candidatus Ilumatobacter isfjordensis
GTGCTGACCCGACACCCATTGACGGAGGGCACCGAGGTAGTTGCCCAGGTGCAGCTCACCTGTCGGCTGGATGCACGACAGGACACGCGGTCGGGTCTCAACAGTCGCAGTGGATGGGATTGGGTCGGTCACGTCTGAGACGATACCGCTGGACTCCTTGCCGCTTCTGTATCGTTTCTCTGGATGGTTGATGTCGCGACACCGGTCTATGAAGGCCCGTTCGATCTGCTGCTGCAGTTGATTCTGAAGGAACAGGTCGACATCTACGAGATCAACCTGTCGACCATCGTCGATGCATACCTCGTTGAGTTGGAGAAGCTGGCCGAACTGGACCTCGATATCGCGACCAGCTTCTTACTGATCGCAGCGACCCTGGTCGATCTCAAGGCGCGTCGGCTGCTACCAAACACCAGTGACATCGACCTCGACGACGAGCTTGCGTTGTGGGAAGAGCGCGACATGCTGCTCGCGCGCCTCCTCGAAGCCAAAACCTTCAAGGATGTCGCCGGTGTGTTCGCTCGCCTTGCCGACGAAGCGGACAAGACCTTCCCGCGAGTTGTCGGTCCCGACGAACGTTTCAACGCCGTGCTTCCCGACATGCTCGAGGGCACCAGCCTGAAGCGATTCCAGAACGCGGCAATCAAGGCGCTGACGCCACGGCCCAAGCCGGTGGTCGATCTGTTCCACGTCGACCCGATCAAGGTCACCGTTGCCGACGCTGTTGCCGAACTGCTCGACGAACTGCCCCGTGTCGGCAAGATCTCGTTCCGTCGACTGACCGCGCAGTTCGCCGACCGGATCGACGTGATCGTGCGGTTCCTCGCGCTCCTCGAACTCTTCAAGCAGGGCGCGGTCGAACTTGAGCAGTCCGAACGGTTCGGCGACATCGACGTCGTGTGGTCGGTTGACGACGACTTCGACACCGATTCCATCCTGATCGACGCCTACGAAGGCTGACGTGACTGACATGACTGACTTTCCCCCTCCAGCTCGCGCCGACGTGCCCGAACCGGATCGCCCCTTCGAGCCCATCAGCGATCAGGTCGATGCGTTCAAGCGTGCCATCGAAGCCATTGTGCTCGTCGCGCACGACCCGGTTCCAGCCGATCTGCTGGCACAGTTGCTCGAGCAGCCGACCACGCTGATCGACACGTGGTGCGACGAGATCGCCGAGTCGTACGCCGCAGCTCGCAACGGGTTTGAGTTCGTTCGCGTCGCCGGCGGCCTGCGCTACCAAACTGCGGCCGACCTGACGCCCTATGTCGAGCGTTTCCTCTTGCACGATCAGCGGGCGCGACTTTCCGGAGCCGCACTCGAAACGTTGGCGATCGTGGCGTACAAGCAGCCGATCTCGCGCGCCCAGGTCGGAGCGATTCGCGGAGTCGATCCGGACGGCGTGCTCCGCACCTTGCAGGCCCGTGGCTACATCGACGAGGTCGGCCGCGACGACGGGCCGGGCCAGGCCATCCTGTTCGGCACCACGGCCACGTTCCTCGAGAAACTGGGTATCGAATCCCTCGACGACCTGCCGACCATCGCCGAGTTCATCCCGGGCGCCGATGTTGTCGAGTTGCTCGAACACGGACTGCGTGTGACGCCCGAGATCGAGGTGGCGCCGACCGCTGTCCACGCTGCGGCCCCGCAAGACGCTGTTCCGGACGAGTATGTGCCGGGCGAGTCAACTGTCGGTCCGTCTTCCGACGGCGTCTCGTGACCGACGACAGCGCCGGCGATGGCTTCGAACCACCGCTCTGGGAGCAGTTGGCCGAGCAGAGCGCACAACTCCACCAGGGCGTGCGCCTGCAGAAGGTCCTGGCCGCCACCGGCTGGGGCAGTCGGCGTGTCTGCGAAGAACTGATCGCCGAGAGCCGCGTCACGGTCAACGGTGAGGTCGCGGTACTCGGTCGTCGTGTTGATGCCGACGTCGACCGAGTCGAAGTGGACGGTGCGCCGATCGGTGTCCGCCCCGGACTGGTGTACTACCTGCTGAACAAACCCGCAGGTGTCGTCACGACGGCCAAGGACACGCACGGGCGGCCCACGGTGGTGGAACTCGTGCCCAGTGAGCCGCGTGTCTTCTCGGTCGGACGGCTCGATGCGGACACCGAAGGGCTGCTGCTGTTGACCAACGACGGCGACCTGGCGAACCGCATTGCACACCCGTCGCATGGCGTCGAGAAGGAGTACCTCGTCGAAGTGAGTGGGGGAGCGGTATCCGCTGGCCAGCTTCGGCAACTGCGTGAAGGCGTCGAACTCGAGGATGGACTCACGGCGCCCGCCAAGGTGTCCCAACCCGAGGCGGGATTGCTGCGGTTGACCATCCACGAAGGCCGCAACCGACAGGTGCGACGCATGTGCGACGCAGTCGGCCACCCGGTCACCCGGCTCGTGCGGACCCGCATCGGCCCGCTGTTTGACCGTTCGCTTGCTCCGGGCGACTGGCGCGAGCTCACGGCCGCCGAGCGCCGCGCGACAACAGAGGCGGTCGCTGAATCCGCCCGCCAGTACGATCCACCGTCGTGACCGATATGTCGAGTGCCCCGCAGCGGCGAGCCAACGTCATCGGCCTCGGGCTCATCGGTGGGTCGATCGCACTGGCGCTCAAGGACCGCGGATGGACCGTTTCAGGCGACGACGCACGCGAACCAACGCTTGCGGCCGCCCTCGAGCGTGGAGTCATCGATGCGACTGGGCTCGACCAGCAGGCCGAGATCACGTTCGTCGCGGTGCCGGTGCTCGCTGTCGGTGCTCAGGTCAAACGGGCGCTGACTGAGACCACGGGACTGGTCACCGATGTCGGCAGCGTGAAAGGCCCGGTGTGTCGGGCGCACGATGATCGCCGGTTCGTGGGCGGGCACCCCATGGCCGGGAGCGAGTTCGACGGTCTCGACGGTGCACAGGCCGATCTGTTCAACAGTGCTGTCTGG
>CAXMZV010000642.1:0-2922 GCA_964199985.1 Candidatus Ilumatobacter isfjordensis
CAGCTCCGAGTGCCCGGGGCGGGATTTGACACCCCTTGCGCAGAATGGGCGTTTGATCCCTCGATTGCACGTCCGTACGGTGCAGATTCGTCCGGATGTTCACGTTCTGTGCGGGCCAAGCGTCCGTGTCGTCCGGCCAGTGCCAACAATCCCGGCCGCTGTCGGGAAATCCTGGGAACATCGTGTCATCATCGGCGAAGCGCAACTGGATGATCCTGGATTGAAGTCTCGGGCAGTCGACGTCCGCAGCGAGATCGACTACTCCGTCGTTGTCGGTCAAAGTGTCAGCCCCGTTGCTGCTCGATGACGCCCGACCACGTCACGCGTGCGCCCTCGTGACCAGTGCGGATCATCCAGATGGTCGTGAGAACGGCGAGCACAGCGACGGCGATGGCCAAGAACGGGACGGCGAGCCGGACGGCGACGGAGCCGCGGTCGGAAACGACCGCCGCTTCCGGCTCGACGGACGCTGTTGCGAGTTGCGTCAACCGCAGCTCGACAACGACGAGCGAGACGAGCGCCGCCAACCACAACAGCACCAGGGTGCGGGTGGTCTCGGCGAGCGACTCGTGCATGCTGACGTTGACCAGCCCGTCGAGCAGTTCGTCGAACGCTTCACCCGACCGCATTGCGACGAACACGGAGATAGCGACGGCGGCGACACCGCCGACGAGCCACCAACCGAACCGTTTACGCCACACCCGCCGGGTGAGCACGATGAGCGTCAGGAAGGCGAGCAACGGCTCGAGCACAACCGGAGCGTGAACGACCAGGGTGTGCGTCGGCAGATCAAAGATTGATTCCATCGCGGCAGCCTTGGGCTACTCAGGTGACGGTCACGCTGAGCACTTGGCCCGCTGCCGCATGACTGTTCGGACCGACCGCGATGTTGCAGAGCAGCACGTAGTTGCCCGGTTCAACTTCCCACGTCGTAGACGCGGTCTCAGTGGGCTCGAAGCGCTCGATGCGCCCGATGATGTCGCCGGCCGCAAGAGACTCCTCGTCGATGGAGCCGTTGGGGAGTTGCGGCAACGTCTCGTAGCTCTCGCCACGTACGAGCACGAGCTCATGGGGAAATTCGCCCTCGTTCGTGGCCTCGATGGTGACCGGGCCGGCCGTGAACTCCGTCGGAGCAACGATCTCCCACTCGACGAGCGACACGGCCGCCACGTCTCCTTCGGCCGGAGGATCAGTGGCAGGGGGGGGGTCGGTCGCGGGAGGATCGGTCGCTGGAGCCTCGGTCGCGGGAGGATCAGTGGCAGGGGGGTCGGTCGCTGGAGCCTCGGTCGCTGGAGGGTCGGTCGCCGCCGGGGCTTCCGTCGCCGACGAGCCGACGTCGCCCTCCGAAGAACTGTCGTCGCTTCCGCAGGCGGAGACGAGGAGTGCAGCAGTGAACGTGGCGGTGATGATTCTGCGCATGGCGCGAATCTAGTTTGAATTTGAATCACATATCCAGCAGGTTTCGGTAGAATTTCTTCATGACGGGCGAAGCGCAATGGCTGACCGATGACGAAGCCGCTGTGTGGACCCCGTTTGTCGTGAGCACCCTGCACGTGTTCTCCCAGCTCGACGATGAGCTCAAGCACGGCTTCGACATCAGCCACCTGGACTACGGAGTGCTCTCGCAGCTCAGCTTCCGCAAGGACCAGCGGATGCGAATGGCCGACCTCGCCGACAGGTTCGGTGTCGGACGCAGCCACATGACGTATCGCATTGCTCGCCTCGAACGCAAAGGCCTCATCGTGCGCTGCTCGGTCGATGAAGACCAACGAGGAGTGGCCGCGGAGCTCACCGAGAAGGGCATCGCCCTGCTCGAAGAAGCTGCACCGATGCACGTCGAAACCGTGCGTCGGGTCTTCATCGACAAGGTCGAGCGTTGCCATTTCCCTGCCCTGCAGCAGGTGTTCGCGCAGCTTGCCGCAATGCAGGACGCAGAGCGAGCGGATTGAACACAGAGATCCTTGAGCTCAGCACGCCTCTGCGGTGGCGAGGGGTCCATGCCGTTTCAGTTCCTCGCCAACGATGGATGCCTTCATGTTCGCTTCTCACGGGTTTCCGGTCGCTTCACCGGCACAATCCAATCGGGGTAGTCAAGGGCGGCATGTCAATTTCGGCCAGCGTTGAGGAGTCGGACGATCTCGTCGTAGCCGCTTGAGGCAGCATGCTGTGCGGCGGTGACGCCGTTCGGGTCCGCGATGGTGATGTCCGCGCCTGCCTCGACAAGAAGTTGGACAATTTCCTGATAGGGCTCACTGCCATTGCCGAGTAGCACTGCTTCCATCAGTGCGGTCCAGCCGGGGTTGTTGACGTGATCGACGTCGATGGCGGTGTCGAGTACCCATCGCACATAGTCGACGTGGCCGCGGTCGGCGGCGGGGATGAGCGAGGTACCGCCGAAGCGGTTGAGGATCGTCAGGTCGGGTTTGGCGGTGAGGAGAGCCTCAGCGACCGCCACATCTCCGGTCACGCCGGTGACGAGCCATGGAGTGTCGTGTCGATCGTCCAGCGCATCGGGGTCTGCACTGAGCGCAACGAGGAGTCGAACGACGGACTGGTGGTCGTTCGATGCGGCAAGCAGCAGGGGCGTGCGCAGGTTCGCGTCTCGGGCCTCGATCTCAGCCCCTGCGGCGAGCGCCACGGCAACAGTGTCGGCATCGCCGGATGCGGCGGCGTCAAGCAGGAGTTGGTTCGCATCATCGAGTGGCTCGGCGTCGATTGCTGCCCGCAGCGTCGCAACGACAGCGTCTTGGTTTCGAGCCCGCGCTAGATCGATGGGCGCAGTGCCGTCTCGTGGCAGCAGGGTCACGTCGGCGCCGCCTGCGACGAGCAGTCGGACCGTGTCGACGTATTGCCCATCGCCGGTGCCGAGAATGATCGATTCGTGGAGAGCGGTCCATCCGAGATTGTTGATGTGGTTCACAT
>CAXMZV010000643.1:0-2918 GCA_964199985.1 Candidatus Ilumatobacter isfjordensis
GCCGTCTCGGTTCGACCCGCCTCGCCAATTCGCGTCGGCGTCGCCACCGAGCAGGGCGTATCAGGGAGTACGCCCGCCGGTGATCCCAGGCTCGCAGTGGCCCGATCGCGCGCCCGTCTCGTCTCCCATGGGAACGTTCACCGGGCACTCATCGAGCGCTCGATGTTGGTGGGCATGCACATGAATGTGTGACGTCAAGTAGGGGCCGTTTCGAGCCGGTGGTCCGGCGATCGAGGTCGAGTTATCGAGCGGCGATGCTGGGCGCATTTCGTCAGGAACCCACGCGAGGTGACGTCTCGCCGCGTCCATCCGACCACGGCGGGTCCTGTCAGGGAGAGGGTCATTGGTCCGGGCCGCCGCGATTGGCTCCAGGGCGCGGGCTCGACATCACGGTCAGCCGTCCACTCATGATTGCGAGCTGCCGAAGCCGCCGCCCCCGGGTGTCTCGATCTCGAACCTGTCGCCTGCGCCAACGTCGACCTGCGCGTTCCCGGCCAGCTCGGTCACGGTGCCATCGGCGCGCAGGACCCGGTTGTGGCCGACGGCGCCGGCGCCGCCGCCGGACAATCCGTATGGATGTACCACGCGGCGAGATGACAACACGTTGACCTGCATGGCTTCTCCGAACCGGAGGCGGCGCACGGCGCCGTCTCCGCCCCGATGGGTGCCAGCGCCTCCGGATCCGCGGCGCACGTGGAACGTTTCGAGCACCACGGGGTATCGCCATTCGAGGACTTCGGGATCGGTCAGCCGCGAGTTCGTCATGTGGGTGTGCACCGCGTCGCACCCATCTCGACGGCTGGTCGCTCCCGCGCCACCGCAAATCGTCTCGTAGTACTGATGGCGCTCGTTGCCCCAGATGAAGTTGTTCATCGTGCCCTGCGCAGCGGCGACGACGCCGAGCGCGCCGAACAAGGTGTCGACGATCAGCTGGGATGTCTCGACGTTGCCGGCGATCACCGCCGCCGGATACCGGGGGTTGACCATGCTCGGCTCGGGGAGCACGAGTTCGAGCGGCTCCATGCAGCCTGCGTTCAACGGGATGTCGTCATCGACCATGCACCGGAAGACGTACAACACCGCAGCGTGAGCGATCGCCGACGGAGCGTTGTAGTTGCCGGGGTGTGTGCCGCTCGTGCCGGTGAAGTCGATCGTTGCCGAGCGCCGCTCTTGGTTCACCCGAATCGTCACGTTGACGTGATGCCCGTCGTCCATCTCGCCAACGAATTCGCTGTCGGTCAACGCATCGATGACGCGTCGCACTGATTCCTCGGCGTTGTCCTTGACGTGGCCCATGTACGCATGCACGACGTCGAGGCGGTAGTGGTCGATCACCCGGAGGAGTTCGGTTGTGCCCGTCTCGCATGCCGCGACCTGCGCCTTGAGATCGGCGACGTTCTGGTCAGGATTTCGCGCCGGATACGCGCCAGAGGTGAGCAGGTGTCTCAGTTCGTGTTCCCGGAACCGGTCGTTCTCGACAAGCACGAAGTTGTCGATCAGCACACCTTCTTGCTCGACGCTGGTGCTGTTCGCCGGTGCGGAGCCAGGTGTCATTCCGCCGATGTCTGCGTGGTGCCCGCGCGAGGCGACGTAGAAGATCGGCACGTGACCCTGCTCGCCGAAGACCGGTTTGATCACGGTGATGTCGGGGAGATGGGTGCCGCCGTTGTACGGCGCGTTCATCACGAACACCTGGCCCGGTTCCATGGCGGGGTTCTGGGCGATGATCGACTTGATCGACTCGCTCATCGATCCGAGATGCACTGGCATGTGCGGCGCATTGGCGATCAGCTCCCCAGCAGGGTCGAACACGGCACACGAGAAATCGAGCCGTTCCTTGATGTTCACCGACGACGCCGTGTTCTCCAGCACCACTCCCATCTGCTCGGCGATGTTCATAAACAAGTTGTTGAAGATCTCGAGTTGCACCGGGTCTACTTCCGTTCCGACCGCTGACGTCGCGTCCCGCGGCACGATGCGTTCGAGTACGACGTCGCCGAGGTCGGTCACTTGGGCTTGCCAACCAGGCTCGATCACCGTCGTCGCGTTCGCCTCGATCAACACCACTGGTCCGTCGATCTCCGTGCTCGGCGCGAGCGCCGCGCGGTCGAAGAATTGCGTGTCGTGCTCGTCGCCAGCCATGAGGGTCGTGTGCGTACCGAGCAGGCGTTCACCCGCGCTTGCCGCAGCGCCGGAAAGGTCGACGTCGACCGCCGAGCCGACCGCTTCGACCTGGATCGACTCCACGATGAGATCGCGATCACGGGACACGAACCCAAACCGCGCGCGGTGGCTCATCTCGAACCGTTCAACCAGTTCTGCGACGCTGCCGCCGCTCACGTGGAGCGCAGTGTCCGAGCCGGCATAGCGAAGCGCAACACGTCGCACGAGTTCGATCGCCTCCTCGGCGACCGCTTGCTCGAGCAAGCCTGCTCGCCCTTGCGCCTCGAGTGTCTTCCACGTCGGCGCGAGGTCGTCGAGGCCCGTCGGACTCAACGTGTCTTCCACCGCATGGTCGAACACCTGCCGCACGTCGGCAAGACCGATCCCGACGGCCGACAGCACGCCGGCATGCGGGTGTATATGGACCCGCGTGATCCCGAGGCGGTCAGCGACGAGACACGCGTGCTGGCCGCCGGCTCCACCGAAGCTCACGAGCGCGTACTCGGTGACGTCGTGGCCCCGCTGCACCGAGATCTTCTTGATCGCATTGGCCATGTTCTCGACCGCGATGTTCAAGAACCCACTCGCCACCGTCGCGACACCATGCTCGGTATCGGTCGCCCTCGAAATCTCGGTCGCCAAACGCTCGAAGCCCGCGAACGTCGCATCGACCGAGAGTGGCTGGTCCCCGTCGGCACCGAACGCGTGCGGGAAATACTCGGGGCGAAGCTTGCCGAGCACGACGTTGCAGTCGG
>CAXMZV010000644.1:0-2916 GCA_964199985.1 Candidatus Ilumatobacter isfjordensis
CGGAGCAGGCGCGGGTGCGGGCGTCGCAGCGGCAGCTGGCGCCGGCAACGTCTCTGCGGCGACACCGTGGACCTCAGCATTTGCCTTGACCTGGGGTGATGCTGCTGCTGCGGCGGCCACGCTCGGGGCCTGCGAGTGGTAGTCGGCGAAGAACTCCTGCCATGACTCGCTCACGGCGCCCGGATCGGCCACGAAACGCTCGTACATCTCCTCGACGAGCCACGAGTTGGCTCCGAATCCGGAACCCTGAGCTTGATCGGCTGGTGCTGACACGCCCTGCAGGTTACTCCTCGGCTCCAACCCCGCCCATCCCGACGCCGCCCCAACCGAATCCGCCGCGCGATCATCTCTCAATGACCCACTCGAGCATGTCGGCGACCTCACTCTCCGCCATCGACCTCGCTGCGCTGCGCAGCCAACTCACGTCTGCCGCGAATCCCAGCGACGTTCCGACCATGAAGGCGTACATGAAGGATCGCTTCGAGTTCCTCGGCGTGAAGACCCCGGCCCGACGAGCGGTGTGCCGCGAACCGCTGGCCGCAGCCAAGCTCAGCGACCAGGAGACCCTGCTCGCGTTCGCCCAACGATGCTGGTTGGAACCGGAACGTGAGTTCCACTACCTCGGCGCTGACGTGTTGAAGGCCGGGCATCGCCACCTCGGCCCGTCAGCACTCGATCCGTTGGCGGCGTTGATCACCACCCAATCGTGGTGGGACACCGTCGACACGCTCGCGTCATGGCCGGTCGGCTCGATCGTGATGCACCATCCCGACACGGCCACCGTCATGGACGAGTGGGTCACCAGCGAGAACCTCTGGATCGCTCGAACGGCCATCATCCATCAGCTGCGCGCGAAAGAGCGCACCGACCTCGACCGGCTCTTCGCCTACGCACTGGGTCGCTCCGCCGACACCGATTTCTTCATTCGCAAGGCCATCGGCTGGGCGCTCCGCCAGTACGCACACACCGACCCGGCACCGATACTGCGCTTCGTCAAGATGCACGAGGACCAACTCTCAGTCCTCACCCGCCGAGAAGCACTGAAGAACATCGGGTAACGACGACCAAGGCACCTACGGCGAGCTGAACCTCAGATTCGTTCGAGAGCGTCGTCATCGAACAAGGGCGTGATGCCCTGCTCAGCGACGTCGGCACGCAACTCGTCGGCGCTCGGAGCGACCAGGTCACCTGACGCAGCATCGATGACCATCTGCAGCAGCCGCGCATCACTCGTGGTGTTGAGGAACATCTGCGAGTGCGAGAGCACGTGGCGAACGGCGCGACCGATCGGCTCAGGATCGGTCAATGGGTCGTACCAGCTGAACTTGCCAGGCCCGGAGGTGGCGCCGTCCGACCACCGACCGCGAGCGATGGCCTTGATGGTCTGCACCGCGACCTCACGCTCGGCACACAACTCGAGGAGCGACTCGACGTCAGCGCGGTATGCCGGGTTGTCCAGCAGCACGAAGTTGACGGGCAGCAACACCGACGCGAAGTCGAACCGTTCGAGGCTCCGCAGGTGCATCCCGGCGACGCGCAAGCCGTGCCCGGTGATGCCAACATGGGAGATCAGACCTTCATCCCGCGCTGCGGCGAGCGCTTCGACGGCACCGCCCGGTGCGTGTGCACGTTCCCACTCGTCCTCCTCGACGAGGTTGTGGAGTTGCACGAGGTCGATGTGATCCACACCCATCCGGTCAAGCGACTTCTCGACTTCGGCACGTGCACCTGCGCCGCTGCGGCGTCCGGTCTTCGTCGCCAGGAACACTTCGGAGCGATGCTCTGCCAGCCACGGCTTGAGTCGGTCTTCCGATGCGCCATACGACGCAGCAGTGTCGATGTGGTTGATGCCCCAGTCGAGCACTGACGCCAACGTTGCGTCCGCCCGTTCCTGGCTCATCCCACCGAGGGCTGCGGCACCGAAGATCACGCGGGTGGACTCGTGGCCGGTCTGACCGAATGCTGCGGTTGGAAGTGAGGTCATGGGCCGAACGTAGCCCAGGCTGGCCGCGACTACATGGCCGCGAGCATCGCTTCGACTTCGTACGAACGGCATCTACTGACCAAGATGGTTCGGTGACCTCCGACATCGCTCGCCCCGCCGCCTTCGACAACCGCGTGACCCGCGATCTGGGCGTCGAGATCCCGATCGTTCAGGCGCCGATGGGCTGGATTGCCCGGTCGCAGCTCGCGTCGGCCATGTCCGCGACTGGCGCCTGCGGCGTCATCGAGACCTCATCAGGTGAACTCGACGCGGTGAAGGATGAGATCCGCAAGATGCGTGACCTCACCGACAAGCCATTCGGCGTCAACATCGCTCAGGCGTTCGTGCGCGATCCGGCAATCGCCGAGTTCGTCATCGATCAAGGTGTCAAGTTCGTCACCACGTCAGCGGGGTCCCCGACGAAGTACACGAGCGTGCTGAAGGCAGCCGGGCTCACCGTGTATCACGTCGTACCCACGCTCTCGGCGGCGCTCAAGGCAGTTGACGCAGGAGTCGACGGACTGGTCGTCGAAGGCGGCGAGGGTGGCGGCTTCAAGTCGCCCACGCCAGTCGCGACCATGGTGCTGCTCCCTCTCATCCGCTCGAAGGTCGACGTGCCGATTATCGCCGCCGGCGGCATCACCGACGGGCCCACGATGGCCGCCGCCTTCGCGCTCGGCGCGGAGGGCGTCCAGATGGGCACGCGCATGGTGTCGGCGGCCGAATCACCAGTGCACCAGAACTGGAAGCAGGCGATCATCGATGCCAAGGAGACCGACACGCTGTTCTTGAACCAGCGCCACTCCCCTGCGCTCCGTGCGCTCCGCACGGAGAAGACCGAGGCGCTTGTGGACGTCGAACACAACGTGTTCGGCGACTTCGGCAATGCGCTCGACCTCTACTTCGGTGGCGACATGAACGCGGCGATCGCA
>CAXMZV010000645.1:0-2913 GCA_964199985.1 Candidatus Ilumatobacter isfjordensis
CGCATCGACGTCCCGATCATGATCGGTGCCTCGTTCCTCGTCTTGCTGATGGCGCTCGACAAAGAGATCAACCGAGTCGAAGGTTTCGTCCTCGTCGTCGCCTTGGTCGTCTACCTCGTGTGGACGGTGGTGGCTGCTCGGCGCCAACCCCCGGCTCCTGCCAACGAGATAGATGACGTCGTCAGCCCCGAGGCACTGCAACAGGTGTCGCCGTGGACCGACGTCGGCTTTCTCGTCGCCGGCCTGGTTCTGCTCGTCGCCGGTTCCCAGGCCCTCGTCAGCGCCGCCACGGACATCGCCACCGAGCTCGGCGTGAGTGACCTCGTCATCGGCCTCACCGTCGTCGCGATCGGCACCTCACTGCCGGAGGTGGCAACGTCGGTCCTTGCCGCACTTCGCGGCGAACGCGACCTCGCGGTCGGCAATGCCATCGGCTCCAACCTCTTCAATCTGCTCGCCGTGCTCGGCATCACCGCCTCGGTCGCGCCCAACTCGATCCCGGTTCCGTCGAGCGCCATCCAGGTCGACCTTCCCGTGATGATCGTCGTGGCGGTCGCGTGTCTACCTATCTTCGTCAACGGTCACGTGCTCAAGCGGTGGGAAGGCGCATTGTTCTTTGCGTTCTACGTGGGATACATCACCTGGCTGATCCTCGATGCGAGCGAGCACAGCATCCGCGACGACTACAGCAATGTGATGTTGTTCTTCGTCGTGCCGTTGACGGCCATCACCCTGACGGTCATCGGCTTCCAAGGCCGCGCCACATCGAAGTCGGCCAACTCCGTCACGACGAAGTAAATGTCAGGCGGGCAGGTCGTTCATTGCCAACGCGGCGCCAACGATGCCACTGTTGTTCGCCATTTCAGCGGGCAGAATCGACGTCGTAATGTCGATGTATGGCAGCCACTTGTCGGGCTTCTTGCTCGCTCCACCGCCCACGATGAACAGGTCGGGCGAAAAGAGCGCTTCGACGTGACGAAGGTAGCGCTCGACGCGAGGTGCCCAGTCTTTCCAGCTGAGGTCGTCGCTTTCGCGAGCTTTTGCTGATGCCTTCGTTTCGGCATCGTGGCCATCAAGTTCGAGGTGGCCGAGTTCGGTGTTCGGCACGAGGATGCCGTCGACGAACAGGCCTGACCCGATGCCGGTCCCGAACGTGAGCATCATCACGACGCCAGGTCGCGGTGAGCCGTCAGCAAGCGCTCCGACTCCGAACCGCATCTCGGCGATGCCCGCTGCATCGGCGTCGTTGAGCATGTGCACATCGCACCCGCTCACTTCGGTGAACAACGCGTCAGCGTCGACGTCGATCCAACTCGTGTCGATGTTGGCGGCTGAGCCAACAACCCCGCGCCGGACGACGGCAGGGAAGGCAACACCGAGCGGCCCACTCCATTCGTGGTGTGCAATCAGCTCACACAGCACCTCCGCCATCGCGTCAGGCGTTGCGGGTTGCGGCGTGTCGATGCGGTAGCGATCAGACGCGAGTTCGCCGGTCGAGAGGTCGACGATGGCCGCCTTCATGCCACTGCCGCCGATGTCGATACCAAATCCAAGTGCGTCGTCGTTCACGGCGTCGAACCTAGCGATGCTGAGCCGAGTCTGCCCGGCATCTTCGCTCGGTGTTCAACAATTCGGTACACATCGTCGTGCCACCGCCAGGGCTATTGCACGCCTGGGCGGCGGGCCTCGGACCACGTCATACCCTGCTCGGCGTTGATCTCGCGCGGCAGACCGAGCACGTGCTCGGCAACGATGTTGCGCTGCACGGCAAACGTTCCGCCACCAAGGGTCAGTGCAGGGTGGAACAAGTAGCCGTAGTGCCAGATCGGATCGACAGCATCGAAACCGTTGAGGCCGTCGAGGTTGTTCTCCGTGGGTCCGCCTCGCATCGCGGTCGGAATCGCACCAGCCGGGCCCGACCCAGCAAGCATCCCGCTCGTCCCCGCCAGCGCCTTGGCCAACGACATCACTTTCTGGCCGTGCTCGTCGGCCATGATCTTCAGAATCGATGCCTCTGGGCCTGGCGTCTTGCCGTTGAGCGTGGCGCTCAGGCTGCGCAGGCGGTTGAGGCGCAGCAGCTCGGCATCGATGTGCAACTTGGCTGCATCGTCGCGGAGGCTCGGGTCGTCGATGCCGCCGTGCTCGCGCACCTGGTCGAGGAGCTGCTCAGCAGACGGTCCAACCCCCCACAACGACCCCGATGACGACAACGACACTCGTTCGTTCGACAGCGTGACTTTCGCGAGGCGCCAGCCGTCACCCTCTTCGCCAACGCGCAGCGACACTGGCAACCGCATGTCGTCGAAGAACACCTGATTGAACGAGTGCGCCGTGGTCATGTCGACAATCGGGCTCATCGAGAGGCCTGGGGTGTCCATGGGGCAGATGAAGTAGGAGATGCCTTTGTGCTTGGGCTGGTCAGGATCGGTCCGAGCGATGAGGATGCCGAACTGAGAGTGGTGCGCACCGCTCGACCAGATCTTCGACCCGTTGACGACGTACTCGTCGCCGTCACGCACTGCCGTGGTTGCCAGGTTGGCGAGGTCACTGCCCGCTTCGGTCTCGGAGAACAATTGGCTCCAGAACTCTTCACCACTGAGGATCTTCGGCAAGTAGCGGTCCTGTTGTTCCTGCGTGCCGGCGAGCAGAATCGTCGGCGCCGCCCAACCAATCCCGATGGCATTGCTGGGTCGACGGATTCCCGCCCTGTCGAGTTCGTCGTCGATGACGATCTGCTCGATCGGGCTCGCCTCGAGGCCGTACGGCTTGGGCCAGTGCGGCACCACGTACCCTGATTCAGCGATTTCCCTGCCGGTCGGATTGGGATTCGCGGCGATCCACTCGCGAACGGCGAGACGCGCCGGATGATCGTCGGCGGGAAGATCAAAATCCATCGCAGCAGTCTGGCCCACC
>CAXMZV010000646.1:0-2907 GCA_964199985.1 Candidatus Ilumatobacter isfjordensis
CATTCCATATCTCGCAGCACTGTCGGCCCTCACGGCCCTCGTTCTTGCGTTCTTCTACTACAAGTCAGTCGAGAAGGAGTCGCCCGGAAACGAGCGCATGGTCTTCTTGATGACCGAGATCCAGAAGGGCGCCAAGGCGTTCCTCCAAGCCGAATACAAGTGGGTCAGTGTCTTCGCCGTCGCCATGGCCATTCTGCTCGCGGCCGTCATCGCACCGCTCGCGGCAGTCAGCTACCTGCTCGGCGCGATCCTTTCATCGGCGGCCGGCTACGCCGGCATGACCGTCGCGACGATGGCCAACGCACGGACCACCGAAGCCGCCAAGCAAGGCCCCGGCAAGGCACTGCCAGTCGCATTCCGCGGCGGCGCCGTCATGGGCTTCTCCGTCGCTGGCCTCGCACTGCTCGGCCTCATGAGCACCTACATCGTGTTCGTCACGGTGTTGGAAGTCGACGACGCCTTTGAGGTCGTCACCGCTTACGGTCTCGGCGCCTCGACGATCGCACTGTTCTCGCGCGTCGGCGGCGGCATCTTCACCAAGGCCGCTGACGTCGGCGCCGACCTCGTCGGCAAGGTCGAAGCAGGCATCCCCGAAGACGATCCCCGCAACCCGGCAACGATTGCCGACAACGTCGGCGACAACGTCGGCGACGTCGCCGGCATGGGCGCCGACCTGTTCGAGTCGTACGTCGGCTCGATCATCGCTCCGATCTCATTGATCGCCTTCGCTGGCGCAATTGGCGCCGAACAGGCCGGCGACGTCGGCGCCCTCGAGTTCTTCGTGTTCCCGATGTTCGTTGCGTTCATCGGCATGGTCGCCTCGATCATCGGATCCTTCCTCGTCAAGGGTGGCGATTCGACCGATTCGAAGCACCTGAGCAAGGCACTCCACCTCGGCACGAACGTGGCCATGGCACTGACCGCAGTCGGCGTCGTGGGCGGCGCGTATTGGATCTTCGGCGACGCATCCGACAAGCCGTGGGGCCTTGCGGTCTCGGTCGTCGGCGGTCTCCTCATCGGCTGGGCGCTCGGCAAGACCGCCGAGTACTACACCTCGGATCACTACAAGCCCGTGAAGGACATCGGTCAGCAGACCGAGACCGGCCCCGCCACCACGATACTCAAAGGCATCAGCATCGGCATGCAGTCCGTCGCCGCTTCGGTTGCGTTGATCCTCGCGGGTGTCGGTATCGCCTACTGGGGCGGCCAGCAGGCATTCAGCAACGATTCCGGCGGCATCTTCGGCATCGCCGATCTCGGGGGCCTCT
This sequence comes from Candidatus Ilumatobacter isfjordensis, assembly GCA_964199985.1. GTDB lineage: Bacteria > Actinomycetota > Acidimicrobiia > Acidimicrobiales > Ilumatobacteraceae > Ilumatobacter_A > Ilumatobacter_A isfjordensis. Next base: position 1,269 of record CAXMZV010000646.1, read on the forward strand.
ACGGCATCGCCGTTGCCGCCATCGGCATGCTCGCCACCACTGGCATCGTCGTCTCCGTCGATGCCTACGGACCCATCGCCGACAATGCCGGCGGTATCGCCGAAATGGCCGAGCTCGACCCGTCGGTACGTGAAGTCACCGATGCCCTCGACTCCCTCGGCAACACGACGGCCGCAATCGCGAAGGGCTTCGCGGTCGGGTCTGCAGCACTGACCGCTCTTGCGCTCTTCAAGAGCTTCGAGTTCGCAGTCTCCACGGCTTCAGGCGGAGACACCGTCCTCAACCTCGACATCGGCAATGTCGAGGTCTTCATCGGGCTCTTCATCGGTGCCGCGTTGCCGTTCCTCTTCGCCTCGCTCACCATCGATGCTGTGGGACGCGCTGCTGCCAAGATGATCGAAGAAGTGCGCCGCCAGTTCCGGGAGATCCCGGGCCTGCGCGAAGGGCTTCCAGGCGTCATTCCCGACTCCGCCCGTTGCGTCGCCATCTCGACCGACGCCTCACTCAAGGAGATGATCGCCCCCGGCGCCCTCGCCGTGGTCGTGCCGCTCGTCATCGGCTTCATCAGCGTCGACGCACTCGGTGGTCTGCTCGCCGGTTCGCTCGTCACCGGTTTTGCACTGGCCATCTTCATGGCCAACGCTGGTGGCGCGTGGGACAACGCCAAGAAGTACATCGAAGCCGGAGCACACGGCGGCAAGGGTTCCGACCAGCACAAGGCTGCTGTCGTCGGTGACACCGTCGGCGACCCGTTCAAGGACACCTCCGGCCCGTCGATGAACATTCTCATCAAGGTCATGACGATCGTCAGCCTGGTCTTCGCCAGCGCCTTCGTCTGATCAACACCTGAACAACTGAACGTGAGGGCGGGCCGACGGGCCCGCCCTTCGTTGTTTTCGGCAAGAATCCTGAACATGATCGAACCCATTGGACGGCTCACTGCGCTCGTGCTCGATTGTCCTGACCCAGACGCGTTGGCCGACTTCTACCAGGCCATCGTCGGGGGCGAGACCATCGCCAGCGGGAGTGGCAAGTGGGTCGAGCTGCGAGCGAACGGCACCATCGTGGCGTTTCAGCGCATCGACGACAATCGTCCACCCACCTGGCCCAGCAGTGATGTGCCGCAGCAGGCGCACCTCGACATCGACGTCGACGATCTCGACGTCGGCGAGGCGGCCCTCGGCGGCCTGGGCGCCAGGAAGGCGGACGTCCAGCCGAAGCCGAGCGAGTTCCGCGTCTTCATCGACCCGGCCGGCCACCCGTTCTGCCTCGTCGACGCCATCTTCTCCTGACCATCACATCTGGTGCCTTGCACCAGATGTCACGCTCACTCCTCGGGCTGTCGGCGACGAAGTCGATGAGTTGTTCGACAGCGCCGACCAACTCAGGCGTGAGGTCGGCGAACGTGTTGACCTGATTGCGCAGCCTCGGCCAGAAACCTTCGAACTGGGCGCCGAGCGCTGCGCAGAGCCCTTCCTTCCAGGTGACCTCAGGGTCGTAGGGGATGTCGGGCCAGGCGTCGAGCCCGATCACCTTGGGGCGGATGCCCGCCCACACGTCGACGAACGGGTGCCCCGTGATGAGCACGTTCGCATTGCGCACGGTCTGAGCGATGCGGGTCTTCTTCGAACCGGCGACG
>CAXMZV010000647.1:0-2894 GCA_964199985.1 Candidatus Ilumatobacter isfjordensis
GATCGACCAACGCATCGGCGACCTGCTCGCCCAACTGGAGGAGCAGGGCCAGCTCGACAACACATGGATCGTCTACTCGTCGGACCACGGCGAAATGCTCGGCGATCACGGGTTGATGGCCAAGATGAACTTCTATCGGTCGTCGGTCCGAGTGCCCCTGATCGTGCGCCCACCCGCCGGCATCACAGGCCGAGTCGAGACCGCTCCGGTCCAAGCGTTCGACATCGCGGCCACCCTGCTCGACGCCGGCAACGCCGCAGCCCTCGACGGCGCCCCATCGCAGTCGCTCGTGCCGCTCGTGACCGGCGACCCCGATGGTGGTGAAGGCACGACCCGCGACCACGTGGCGAGCATGATCCGCATGCGGCCCGACCTGACGACGTGGCAGGCCATCACCGACGGCCACTGGCGCGCCACTATCAACGCCGACACCGGCGAAGCCGTCGAGTTGTTCGACCTCGATACCGACCACGACGAGGCCACCAACCTCGTGGACGATGCCGCCTCGAGCGACGAGCTCGCTCGGCTGACGACTGCACTCGGGTCTACCATCGGCACCTCATGACCGAGATTGTTGAGGATGGACGAGTCGCACGCGGAGCGCGCACTCGCGAAGCGGTGATCGATGCGATGCTCGCCCTCCACGCCGAGGGAGACCTCACTCCGACCATCGAGGCAATCGCCGCCCGAGTAGGTCGGACGACCCGCTCGATCTATACCCACTTCCAGGACAAGGAAGCACTGGCCGTGGCGATCGCCGAACGACAACTTGAACAACACCTCGAATTGTTCACCGCTCGACCCCCCACCGGGACCCGCGCCGAACGAATCGCGGGCATCGCAACCCATCGCGCCGAATTGTTCGAGGCCGTCGCACCGGCGCGCCGCTCGGCGCTGGTCAGGATGCACAAGTCACCCGAGCTCCAGAAGCAACAGGCCACGCTCGCCGCGCACCTCCGCAAGCAGTTGGCCCGCACGTTTGAGCCCGAACTGTCCGCGCTCAGTACCGCCGCCGCAGACGAGACGCTCGAACTGCTCGATCTCCACACCAGCTGGGAAACCTGGGACCGGCTACGAACGTGGCAGAGCCTGTCGGTCGAGCGCAGCCGTCGACTGATGACCGGCCTGGTCACCCAGGCCCTGAAGCACTGACCGACACCTCGGCCACCGGCCGCATGCCGTGACTGAATGACCTGAGAGAAGGCAAGTCTCAAAACAGCTCACGGTGGGCCATCCAGCCGACCCGAGTCGTTTGTCAATCTGAGCTGCGGTTACGCGCGTTCAAGAGAACTCGATGGCAACGAGATCCTTGGAGGTTCCATGGGGCCCGGAGCAAACAGCGAAAGCATCTCGCGAACGAGGTTCTCCACCAATGGATCAGCGACAAGTTCAGCGACGAATCGGAGTTCGGCTTCGAGTCCGCTGCATTGCTCCCCGTTCAGGAAGATGGGGACGGTCTTCGTAGTCCTGCGTCATCAACGAAGCCTCGCATGAGCGAGTGGTCATTGCGGAGCGCATATCAGCATCAGGAATCTCACGGCGCAGACCACTCAGGATCGGCACGTACGCGAGCGATCACCCGCTTAGATTGTTCACTCGACGAGCGACCGCTTGGATGCGATCTCCACTGCCGGATCTCGGAAGGGTCTGAGGCCGCCGCTGGGCCGCGAATGTCGAGCGGTTGATCGACTCGTACAGAAGCACTTGGGCCAGACATGGGCGTGGCTGGTGCGGTCCACGAGGTTCAGAGAAGTCGAGGAGGGGCGGTCGGGGATGGGCTCTGCCGGTACTGGGGGTCGACCCGATCAGCAAGAGCCCGTATTGTGAGGTGCGGGGGAAGATCACGGGAGGATGCAAGATGGAGACGTTTCAGAATCTGACGGAAATTGTGAAGACCTTGGAGGCGGATCCGACGACTCGAAACGATCCGATCAAACGGACCTTCGTGATTGGTGGGGAGCATCTCACGGCGAACGTTGCTGTGGTCTCAGGCAGCGAAAACTCGTTACACACCCAGGCGTCGCACGACGAACTTCTTGTCATCGTCGAAGGAGATGTGGCGTTTCGCGTTGGCGACGAAATCAAGCAGGTCAAGCCTGGCGATCTTGTCTTCATTCCTCAGGCAACGATTCATGGCCCGGTTCTTGACGAGGGGCAGAGTTTCGCCGCGCTCTCAGTGTTTGCGCCGTACTTCGACCGTGCCAAGACGAACATCGAATGGGACCGTGACAGTTTGATCAACACGAACACGGAATGATTCTCGACATCGAGGCTCAGACCGCGCGTTGCATTTTCTAGATACCGCCGTCCAGTGTGAGGAACCAGGCCTGACAAGTCCGACCGTGTCGCTGGCGACGCGTCCGGAGACTCCATCGGCCGGATGAGCGTCCGGACCGGACGAGATATGGTCTGCACGCATCATGGAAGATCCGGCGTTTCGCAGGGCAGCACGCGACATCTCCGACAGCGCGTTTGCGCGGTTCGAGATCGCTGGTTGGGAGGACCGGGCTGATGCCTACGACGATTTCTTCGCCCCGATCACCAGCAGCGTCATCGACGATCTCATCACCGCAGCCGACATCGGTCCTGGGTCACACGTCCTCGACGTGGGAACAGGTCCGGGATACGTCGCGGCGGCGTGCGCCACCCGTGGGGCAGACGCGATCGGTGTCGATGTCGCCCAGCAGATGGTTGATCTTGCTCGCACCCGCTACCCGACCGTCGAGTTCCGTCAGGCCGACGCACATGAATTGCCGTTCGCCAACGACACATTCGACGCGGTCGTCGCCAACTTCACCATTCCCCATCTGCCCGCCCCGCGCGACGCCACGACCGAACTGGCTCGAACGCTGCGCCCCGGCGGCGCGCTCGCGCTGTCGACGTGGGACCGACCC
>CAXMZV010000648.1:0-2880 GCA_964199985.1 Candidatus Ilumatobacter isfjordensis
GGATCTCCCAGCGGCCGCGAAGTTCGGCGTGTTGCTCACGACGGTGACAGTCCTGCTGCTCGTCGCGTACCAGCTGTTCGTCCGCTATACGCCGATCGGCACCCTGCTCAATGGCGAACGCAGTCGGCCGACAGCGGAGGTCGACGAACCGGCATCAGCCGTGCCTGCGAGAGTTGCTTCGCCCGTGGCGAGCAGCCAGTCCGATCCGTTGGATCAGAAGAGCTGAAGAGGAGCGCGATGAACAATCGAGTCGACGACCACGATGCCGCAATCAGGACGGTCGGACTGTCCAAGACGTTCGGCGATCATGTCGCGGTTGCCGGCCTTGACCTGTCGGTGAGCTCAGGCGAACTCTTCTCGTTGCTCGGACCGAACGGTGCCGGAAAGACCACGACGATCAAAATGCTCTGTTGTCTACTGCGGCCGACCGGTGGGACCGCTTCGATCATGGGCCACGACATCGGTACCGACTCGACCGCCGTCAAACAGCTGATCGGCGTCTCGCCTCAGGAGACCGCTGTGGCGCCCAATCTCTCAGCCTGGGAGAACCTCGAGCTGATGGCCGGATTGCACGGGATCGACAAACGTCGTGCCAGGCAACGGGCTGCTGACCTGCTCGATGTGACCGGCCTCGCCAACCGTGCGAAGGACAAGGCCAAGCAGTATTCGGGTGGCATGCAGCGGCGGCTCAGCATCGCGATGGCCCTGGTCTCCGCCCCCGAGGTCGTGTTCCTCGACGAACCCACCATTGGCTTGGATCCACAGGCCCGCCGGCGAATGTGGGAGTACATCGCCGGCCTCAAGGGCAACACCACGATCGTGCTGACCACCCACTACCTCGAAGAGGCCGATGCGTTGGCCGACAGGATCGCCGTCGTCGATGCCGGTGCACTCGTGGCACTCGGTACACCGACCGAGCTGAAGGACCGCGTCGCTGGAACACCAGTGATGGTCGTCGAGGCCCCCAACGTGAACCCCGAAGCGCTCGCCGCGCTGCAACGGATCTACCCGACGGCCCGAGCGATCGACGAGGGGATCGAGATCGAAGCGGAGCACGTGAGCGTGTACGACATCGGGGACTGCCTGCGCCCCTTCGGTGTCGAGATCAGAGGGACCGCAACGAGGCAGGTCTCTCTCGACGACGTCTTCCTCGAACTGACAGGCAAGGAGATCCGGGAATGAGATCAACTGAACTCGCAAAACGAAACTTCCGGGAAGTGATCCGCGATCCGCTCTCGCTGGGCATCGCGGTCGCGCTGCCGCTCCTACTGCTGCTGACCTTGCAGGCACTAGGTGGCGACGGGGCGCCGTTCCTCACACCAACGCTGCTGACGCCGGGGATCATCCTGTTCGGCTTCGTGATGGTGATGTTCAGTTCGGCGATGATCCTGTCCCGCGACCGCGAGACCTCACTCCTGGCCAGGCTGCTGACCACACCACTCCGGTCGAGCGACTTCGTGGCCGGCTACTCGTTGCCCTACCTGCTTGTGGCGATCGTGCAGGCCATCGTCCTGATGGCGGTCGGCGCGTTGGTCGGACTCGAGGTCAACGGTTCGCTCGCACTCGTTGGCCTCGTCATCGTGCTGATGGCGATCTTCTTCGTCGCGCTCGGGATGATCATCGGATCGGTGCTCACGGTGGCGCAGACCTCAGGCGCCTATGCGCTGGTGCTGATGCTGACGATCTTCGGCGGGGCGTGGTTCGACCTTGAAGAGATCGGCGGTGTGTTCCTGACGGTCGGCAATGCACTCCCGTTCAAACACGCGCTCGACGCGACACGAGCCGTGTTGGCCGACGGCGCCGGCTTCGCCGACATCACAACCGACCTCTACTGGATCGGGGGCTACACCATGGCCGCCGTGCTCCTCGCCGTCGCACTGTTCCGGAGACGAATGCTCGAGTAGCTGACCACGCAAGATCTCGACCTCGGATCCAGACCTCGGATCCGAGACGCCCGCTTGCCGATCGGCAATCGGACGCACTCGTCTACGCGTCCGTGGCTCCTGGTGGGACGGTCCGAGACTCAGACTCGGGTTCGCGAATCGTCACGACCTCGGAACGAGTTCCAGCCAGACGTGGACGGGTGGCAGAGCGTCAAACAGGAAGCGAACTTGATCTGAAGATAGGTCCGGGGTCACAGCACAGGCGTCGACGCGGTCCTTCGGTCGCATATCGACTGACTTGAGAGCAGCTGCAGCTCTGGGGACAGGTACGGCGTCTGATCTGTCGATTCCTTGAGCACCGCTTGGTCCCAAACTCGCGTCACTGCTCGGTTCCGTCGATAGATCCAACGATCGTCGTCTCCGTCCGAGATGGTTATGTCGAGGGCCCATGGCGTATCCGGTGAAGGGCGCGCCCAAAGATTGTTCTGGTGAGCTTTCGCCTTGAGCGGTTGCCCGTCCCACGGCGACAAGGTTCCCGCAGCGGCGACGTGGATGTCCCAGCCGTCGAGGAGCTCGCGGACCGCCGGTGCGTCGGATCGACTGAAGCAGTTGTCAGTGGCGTCGTGGGCCCGCCACGATGTCCCAGAGTGCAGCTCCAACGCGTGACCGCCACTCACCCACCACCTTAAGTCTGCAGGACCGAACAACTCGACGGCTGCCTCGACAGTGAGCGGCTCCCATGGTCCGAAGGAAGAATCCTCCTCGACGAACCACGCATATCACCGACCAACCACAACCCGCCGGAACAGCTCATACCGGCACGTACGCGCTCGGCCGGGTGCGCGAGAACGCGCGAGTTGCGAGGACTCACATGGAGGCGAGCGCGTCTGCCGGTTATCGGATCGGGTCGAGGGACGCCGCGATTCCTGGGCACTGCATGGGGGCCCGTACCGGGCGGATGTCATACACCGATCACCGTGATTGTGTGAGTCGGATG
>CAXMZV010000649.1:0-2871 GCA_964199985.1 Candidatus Ilumatobacter isfjordensis
ACCGAGCGCGCTGAATCGACGGACCTCCTCGTCGTCGGTGCTCGCGGACACGGCGGCATCGGCGCTGCAGTCATCGGTTCGGTGTCGACCTGGCTGCTCCATCACGTGCCACGTGCCATCGTCGTCGTCCCCGGTGCGGCAGAATAGCCTTGATGGCGAATCACACCGACCCCGACAATCAAGCCGCAGCAACAATTCGCGTCTTCCTCCTCGATGACCACGAGGTCGTGCGTGGCGGCGTCCGAGCTGCCCTCGAGTCCGAGCCCGACATCGAAGTGGTCGGCGAATCGGGCGAAGCTGCGACCGCTCTGGCCGCGATCGCGCTGTGCCAACCCGATGTGGCGATTCTCGACGTCCGGCTCGGTGATGGCAGTGGCATCGACGTCTGCCGTGACGTCTCAGCTGAGTTCCCCGAGATCCGCACACTGATTCTCACGTCATTCGAGAGTGATCGCGCGTTGATCGACGCGGGGCTCGCCGGCGCAGCGGGGTTCGTGCTGAAGCAGATCCGCAGCAACCAGCTGGTCGATGCGATCCGGCTCGTGGCCGACGGTCGTCAACTCCTCGATCAAGCCGAGGTCCGCCTGGCTATGCGCCGCCTGACGCAGGGCGAAGCGGGACGACTGCTCGACCTGACACGCCAGGAACGCCGAATCTTCGACTACATCGGCGAAGGCAAAACCAACCGCCAGATCGCAGCCGAGATGTTCTTGGCCGAGAAGACGATCAAGAACTATGTCTCGAACCTGCTGGCCAAGCTCGGCATGGCCAGGCGCACCGAGGCAGCAGCACTTTCGGCGCGCCTCGACGAGCGAGAGCAGTCGAGCGGCTGAGTCCAGGCCCAGACGCTTCCGCCCCTCAGACGGGGACGTACCAGGAAATCACCGTGCCGGTCGGCGATCCGGCCTGCACCAGACACGTTCCACCGAGTTCGGTCGCTCGCCACACGATGTTCGACAGCCCTCCGTTCGGTTTCGGAGTCCCAGCGATACCGACACCGTTGTCAGACACGGTGAGTCTGAGCGCCCCTTCGTCCAACACGACCGTGACCTCAGACTCGGTGGCGTTGGCGTGACGGGCCACGTTCGACAGCGACTCGGTTACTGTTGCAACAAGCTGTTCTCCCACGAAGTCGGGAACCGTGTCGATGTCTCCGATGGTCCGGAGTTCAGGCGTGAACCCCAGTTGCTTGCTGCGAGCGTCGACCACTGCCGCGAGATGCGCCACCAGGCTCTGGCGCGCGTCCGGCACGCCGAGCTGGAAGATTGCGCTCCGGAGCTCGCGGATCGTGTCGTCGAGTTCGTCGACAACGTTCGACACTCGTTCCGACACCATCGGGGGCTCGGCAATTCCAACCACGGCTTGCAACGACATGCCAGCCGCAAAGAGACGCTGAATGACCATGTCGTGAATGTCACGGGCAATGCGCTCACGCTCACTGAGCAGGGCCATCTTCGCAATTGTTTCACTTCGCTCCGAGATATCACGCACGGTGACGATGACGCACGTCTCGTCGTCGACCGTCACCGGGCTCAGGCTGATCTCGACGGGAACCAACGAAAAATCTCCGCGTTGCGCGTACAGCTGGAGGCCGGTGTCCATCGGTCGGCTGCTGGGCAACGCGTTGTAGCCCTTCCGTCGAAGGATGTGGCTCTTGCGGACATCGGGTGGCATGAGGTCTTCCACCAACATGACGCACAGGTGGTCTCGCTCGTAGCCGAACAGCTCCGACGCTGCGACGTTCGCGAATGCAATGCTCCCATCGGCTCGGACCAGCAGCACGCCGTCCGGCGAGGCGTCGAGCATGGCGCCCGCCACGGAGTCACGAAGCATCGATCATTCCCTTCGCTGTTTCGTACATCGGTGTGATGCAGCCGTTCGGGAGCACGACCTGCAGCAGTTCGAGATCGTCGCTGCCGCCGCTCCAGGACCACTGGCCTCCAGGTGGCAACGCGACAGCGTCCCGGGGTCCGAGCAACTCAGACCGTCGCGTACCGTCATGGCCAATTGCGAGCGTCGCGCTCCCCGCCAAGACGACATATATGACGAACTCGCCGTCGTGTGTCATCAACGGCGAGTCCGTCGCCGCGTCGGTACAGCGACTGAGCACCCGGGCATCCGCAAGGCCATCGGTTGCATCAGCGATACCGGTGTCGCGTTCCACGAAGCCGGGCGTCACGGAGGGAGCCGACGTCGCCATCGCCGCAACATGGCGCACGAAGGACTGGCCGCCGAACAGACGGTTGTGGTGAGTCGTCGGTGTCGGCAGCGTGATCTCGTGTTCAACGAGCGTGTCGTGCTCGGCCGGGCAGCTGATCTCGATGACTTCAAGTCCGGGCGAGCTTCGCAGCACGCGGTGTCGAATCTCGGGCGGCTGCAACACGCAGTCGCCAGCGACCATTCTGAAGGGTTCGCCCTGGTCTTCATAGACGACCTCGACCCACCCAGCGGCGACGAAGATCATCTGGAATCGGATGCGGTGGAAGTGCACGTAGTCAGCGACGTCGCCGCCGGCAGCGATCCGAATGTGCGAGGCAATGAACCGGCCACCCAATCGGTCGGGCAGCAAGTCTCGGTAGCCCATTCCCGCCCGTCCCTCACCGAAAGCGTCGCCATCGGTCGCCCGAACCACGGACAACGAGGGCCGGTTCGTCGGAACATCGGTATCGGGTGTTGACGACACGAACTCGACGATCGTGCCGTTGGGTGCAATCGTTGACACCTGCTCGTCGGTGGACGCAATCCCCGCTGAGCGCACGAGTCTGAGTCGCCCCGGCACGTCGCGACTCGAGCGAACCAGTCGAATGCGGGAACCGTCGCTCGCGACGACGTACTCGCGCGGATCGTCGGCGGGCGTAGATCGGAAGAGCG
>CAXMZV010000650.1:0-2859 GCA_964199985.1 Candidatus Ilumatobacter isfjordensis
GCACCATTTCGACGACCTCCTCCCCCGGTCCCTTTCGTGGCAACACTCCGACCCGCCCCCCGGCACTGCCGAGGACGCCACCGTGTCTGAGCCGATCGCGATCGGCACCATCGCCATTGGCGAACTGATCGCCCGCCCGATCGCCGAGCACGATTTCACCGCGGACGAAGTCCGGTACCTGGCGCTCACCGCCGAACACCTTGCCGGTTTGATCCACCGCCTCGAACTCGTTGCGCTGGTCGCGGACACCGCCATCGAAGCCGAACGACAACGAATCGCGATGGACCTCCACGACTCCGTCACCCAACGCATGTACTCGGTGTCCTTCCTCGCCGACGCCGCCGCCCACCAAGCCCGCCTCGACCCCACGGACCTCGCCGAATCCGTCGACCGAATCCGCGAGCTCGTGCTCTCCTCACTCGCCGACCTCCGGGCACTCCTCGTTGAACTCAGCCCGAAGGCATTCGCAGAAAACGCTCTCCCCGCACTCCTCACCCAACTCGTCGAGAGCCTCGCATCCGCCTACGAGGCGGACATCGCCATCGACTCCGAACCCGTGCCACCCATGTCCACCAGCGTCAAGACCGCCCTCTACCGCATCACCCAAGAAACACTCAGTAACGCGTGCCGCCACAGCCAGGCCAACCAAATCACGGTGTCGCTCACCCACTTCCATGACACGACCACACTTGTCATCCACGACAACGGGACCGGCTTCGACCCCACTGCGATGACCAACGGTTCTGGATTGCACAACATCCGAACCCGAGCACAGCAAATCAGCGCCGACCTCGACATCACCAGCAGCCCCGCGACTGGCACCACCATCGCTCTGCGCCGGACCGGATCCGCGCAAGAGATACGGCATCAGGAGGGAGCGAGCACATGAACCCGTCCACAACCATCCGCGTGCTCCTCGTCGACGATCACGCCGTCGTCCTCGAAGGGCTCGTGATGGTGCTGTCGCGCTTCGACGATCTCGAGCTCGTCGGTACGGCGTCCGGTGGCGCCGAGGGTGTCGCCCGAGCCGCCGAGCTCCAACCCGACGTCGTGCTCCTCGACTTGTCGATGCCGGATGTCAACGGCGCCGAGGCGACCCGCAGGATTCGAGCCGATCACCCACAGATGAAGTTCCTCGCTCTCACCGCCTTTCTCGAACACCGGCTGGTGACAGAAGTGTTCGAGGCAGGCGCCACTGGGTACCTGCTGAAGAGCGCCAGTGGTGACGAGCTCGCCGCAGCGATCCGGACCGTTGCATCAGGGGGCAGCGTGCTGGCGACCGGAGTGCTCTCGCTGCTCGCGACGCCGCCCGACAACATCGGGCACGACCTCACCCCACGCGAACTCGACGTACTCGAACATCTGACCAACGGACTCTCGAACAAGCACATCGCCACCGAGCTCGGGCTCAGCTCTGGCACCGTGCGCATCCATGTGAGCAACGTCCTCGCCAAGCTGCGGGTAGAGAATCGAACGGCAGCCGCCATGCTCGCCCGCGATCACGGTCTCGTCGCCTCGGACCTCGACGTTGGCGCTGCACCGAACGTCTGATTCGCGGTCGCCCGGCGGGCCCGCTCCGATGGGCCGAAAGGGCCCGTCACACCAGCGAGGCGAGCAGCGCGAGACCGAGCCCGTAGAGGCCGTACATGACGATGATGCCGATGGTCATCCACTTGCCGAGAGATCGACGGTCGAGGCCCAAGGCGAGGCCGCCGATGACCGACGCCGTGACGCCGGGAAAGATGGGGCCGACGATCCCCAACCCTCGAACACCGAAGCGGTCACCGGTCTCGGTCCTCGTCGTCGCGACTCGATGCCGCTACGTCGGCGTAGAGGTCGACCGCTGTTGGACCGTCCAATGTGATGCCGGCGGTTCGCAGATCAGCGATCACTCGGAAGATGGCCTCATCCCGAGCTGCTCGCTGCGCCGCCTGCGACGGCGGGTGCCAGACCAGGGCCCGGATGACGACCAGCTGTCCGAGCGTCCGAACGACTTGCACCTCCGGCCGGGGGTCGGTATGGATCGCATCGACCTGGGTGAGCGCCAGTCGCATCGTCGACAACGTCAACTGGAGGTTTTCGTCGTAGCGCACCATCACCTCGAACGATGAACGCCGCCGACCGAGCGACGTGTAGTTGACGATCACATCGTTGAGCACTTGGGAGTTCGGGACGTGGACCCGGCGACCGTCAGCAGTGTCGATGACTGTGGTTCGGGTCGTGATCTCTTGCACGACGCAGCACCTCACCAGTCGTCAACACCAAGTCGCCCGGCTCGATCGCTCCTCTGAGCTGGAGGAGCAGGCCACTACTGAGATTCGTGATCAACGGCCGGAGCGCAAGAAGAACGACGACCGCGATCAGAATGAGAATGAAGATCGGGCCCAGACTGAACCCGAGCATCTCGAGTGCAATCGCCGACGCGACCAGATACACCCCCACCCCGAGCAACCTGGCCAGGGCGCCCACAGCGGCAACAGATTGCTCGTTCACCTTTCGAGCGCCTCGCAGCATCAGCCACCTCAGCACCCGGGCCACGATGAATCCGAGCAGCATGACGGCTGCCGCAGCGATGAGGTCGCTGATACCGAGCTGACCGACCGACCAACGGTCCAACGTCACTTTGATCTCCGAACCGACATCCGAGAGGACGCTGCTGCCGGACTCCCCCGTCCCAGAATCGTCGCTTGATTGTCGGATCACGTTGGCTCCTCGTCTGTGACACACCCGCCTGTCGGTGTATGTATCGATCGAAGCCGAGTTCACCGGAGAACTCATCGCCCAGGGTGGGTGAGGCGCCCGTGCCAGCCCTCGCTGAGACTGGGATGATGCGCACTGATCGCAAGGGAGCGACGTCAT
>CAXMZV010000651.1:0-2851 GCA_964199985.1 Candidatus Ilumatobacter isfjordensis
CAATGCGGCCATCATCTCCGGGCTCATCGGTCTGGCGCTCGTGCTCATCTTCCTCGTCTTCTATTACCGCTGGCTCGCCCTTGTCATCATCGGTGGTCTGCTCATCTGGGGCATGACGGTCTACAGTGCGGCGGCGTTCGTTTCCGGTGCAACCAACTACGCGCTCAGCCTCGCTGGCATCACCGGCATCATCGTCGCGATCGGCGTCACTGTGGACAGTTACGTTGTGTTCTTCGAGCGCATGAAGGACGAGATCCGCAACGGACGCACGCTCCGCAATGCTGCGCCGCGCAGCTTCACCAGCACCTGGCGCACCATTTGGTCCGCCGACCTCGTCTCGGTCATTGGCGCCGTCATTCTGTTCTCGCTCAGCGTCGGATCCGTGCGTGGTTTCGCGTTGTACCTCGGCATCACGACGCTGTGTGACCTCTTCGTGTGCTTCTTCTTCACTCGGCCTGCCGTGATCCTCTTGGCGAGGAGCAAGTTCATGGTCGGCAAACGGGCCTTCGGGCTGGAGGTGGCAACGTCATGAGCCGCGGCGACCACATTGCATCCACCGGCCTCGGCCGGCTCTACCGTGGCCAGACTGCGGTCGACTTCTACGGCAAGCGCCGGATCGGGCTGATTGTGGCCATCGTGGTCATCGTGGTCACGCTCTTGTCGTTGTTCACCCGTGGCCTCAACCTCGGGCTCGACTTCGAGGGCGGCGACGCCTGGGACGTCCCCGCCAGTGAGATCTTCACGACCGACGACGCGAAGGATGTGCTCGAGGACAACGATGTCTCGACCACCGGTGCGCGTATCCAGCGCCGTTCGGGCGATACGACCGACGTCATCACGATCCAAATCGAAGAAGTCAGTCGCGAAGTTGCTCTGGATCTGACCAACGGCTTCGCAGAACGGGCCGGTGTCGACGCCGAAGAAATCAGCTTCTCGTTCACCAGCTCGACCTGGGGTGGTGAGATCACCGAGAAGGCCGTTCGAGCGCTCGTGATCTTCCTGATCATCGTGTCGATCTTCATTTCCATCAGGTTCGAATACCGCATGGCGATCGCTGCCCTCGCTGCCATGATTCACGACGTCATCGTGGTGGTCGGGGTGTATTCGGTGTTCGGCTTCGAGGTGACACCGGCAACGGTGATCGCCTTCCTCACGATTCTTGGCTACTCGCTGTACGACACGATCGTCGTTTTCGACCGGGTGCAGGAGAACGAGGGCAAGTACGCGGGCGTTCGGATGCCGTACGAGGACATCGTCAACATTTCGATGAACCAGGTGTTGATGCGCTCGATCAACACCAGCATCTCGTCGATTCTTCCTGTGATCTCGCTGCTGCTCATCGGTTCCGGCTTGCTCGGTGCCGTCACGCTGCGAGAGTTTGCGCTCGCCCTGTTGGTCGGCATGATCTCGGGGATCTACTCCTCGATCTTCGTGGCCACGCCGCTGCTGGCAGCGCTGAAGGCAAATGTCGGGCGTAAGGCGCGTCGCGAGCGGTTGACTGGCGACAACTTGCGTGCCGCAGTGATCGGATCCGGGGTCACCGGGCGCGTGGCAGCAGCGCCGTCCGCTTCCGAGGGCGACGACGACCATGACGACCACGACGATGACGCCAAGACCGCTGCCCTCCTCCAACCGGCGGGCAAGCTGCTCACGCATCCGCCGCGGCCACGTAAGAAGAAGCGCCGCTGACCAACTCGGCGGATAACCTCAGCGCATGACAGCTGATCACGGCGCACTTCGCAGCTTCGTCCGCGACATCGCCGACTATCCCATGGATGGCGTCACCTTCCGCGACATCACCCCCCTGCTCGGCGATTCAGCGGCGCTGGCGCGTGCGGTCAACGGCATGGTCGAGCAGTTCGAAGGCGTGCCGATCGATCGGGTCGTGGGCGTCGAAGCCCGAGGATTTATCTTCGGTGCTGCGGTCGCGTATCGGGCGGGTGCCGGATTCGTGCCGGTCCGCAAGGCCGGCAAGCTGCCGTGGGCGGTAGTCCGTGAGGAATACAGCCTCGAGTACGGGTCCGACAAACTTGAGATCCATCGCGATGCCATCCACCCGGGCGAACGCATCCTGATCGTCGACGACGTCCTCGCCACTGGTGGCACGGCGGCCGCAACGGCCAAGCTCGTCGAAACGCTCGGCGGTGTCGTGGCGGGCTTGGCGTTCCTGCTCGAGATCGATGACCTCGGCGGCCGAGCCAAGCTCGGTGAACGGGCCGTGCACGCTTTGCTCCACTACTGATCATGGGAACGGTCGACCGAGTCTTACCCTGGAGACGGACGCCGACCACGCCCACCGCGTCAGAACTCGGGCCGCTTCTTGCGGCATATCGACGCCGCCACCCCAAAGCACCGACCACGACGATCAACCGGGCCTATCGGGTCGCTGCGGCCGCCCACGGGTCGCAGCGCCGCGGTTCTGGAGAGAGCTACATCAACCATCCGCTGGCCGTTGCGTACATCGTCGCCGACATCGGGCTCGACGAGGTCTCCGTCGTCGCTGCGCTTCTGCACGATGCGGTCGAAGACACCGAGATCACCGTCGCCGATGTGCAACGCGACTTCGGCGACGAGGTTGCTGCCATCGTCGATGGTGTCACGAAGCTCGAACGCATTCGCTTCGACAGTCGCGAGGAGCAGCAAGCAGCCACGATGCGCAAGATGCTCGTCGCGATGGCGAAGGACTTGCGAGTGCTGGTCATCAAGCTCGCCGACCGCTTGCACAACATGCGAACGATTGCAGCGATGCCGCTCGAAAAGCAGCAGCAGAAGGCGCAGGAGACGCTCGACATCTATGCACCGCTGGCACACCGTCTTGGGATGCAAGAGATGAAGCAGCAACTCGAGGACC
>CAXMZV010000652.1:0-2843 GCA_964199985.1 Candidatus Ilumatobacter isfjordensis
CGAGGTTGGTTCGCTCAGCCTTGCCGCCGATGTTGTACGTCTCGCCAGGCGCGCCGCGCTCGACGACGGTGACCAACGCAGCGGCGTGGTCTTCGACATGCAACCAGTCGCGAATGTTGTCGCCCTTGCCGTAGACCGGGAGCGGCTCGCCGTGCAACGCGCGGATCGTGACGAGCGGGATGAGCTTCTCGGGAAAGTGGAACGGTCCGTAGTTGTTCGAGCAGTTCGTGAGGAGGACCGGCAGGTCGTAGGTCTCGCCCCAGGCGCGGACCAGATGGTCGGACCCGGCCTTCGACGCAGAGTACGGCGACCGCGGGTCGTAGGGCGTGGTCTCGGTGAATGCCGGATCGTTCGGGCCGAGCGACCCGAAGACCTCATCGGTCGAGATGTGGTGAAAGCGTTGCACGCCGGCTGCCCGTGCAGCTTCGAGCATCGTGAACGTGCCGATGAGATTGGTCTGGACGAAGGCCGCCGGGCCGTCAATCGAGCGATCGACGTGGCTCTCAGCGGCGAGGTGCATCACGGCGTCGGGGGAGTGCTCGGCGAAGACTTCGGTGATGCGATCGATGTCGCAAATGTCAGCCTGCTCGAACTGATGGCGGGGACTGTCGACGATCGATTGCGTCGACCCCTCGGTGGCGGCGTAGGTCATCTTGTCGACGTTGACGACGGAGTGGTCGGTCTCGTTGATGAGATGGCGGACCACGGCGGAGCCGATGAAGCCCTTGCCGCCGGTGACGAGCACCTTCATCGCACTGCCCCTTCGAGGAGGCCGAGCAGGTATTGGCCATACGTGTTCTTGGCCATCGATTCGCCTGCTGTCCGCACCGTGGTGTCGTCGATCCAACCGTTTTCCCAGGCGATCTCTTCGAGGCAGGCGATCTGGCTGTTCTGGCGATGTTGGATGACCCGCACGAACTCGGACGCCTCGACCATCGAGTCGAACGTGCCGGTGTCGAGCCACGCGAAGCCTCGGTTCAGCTGCTCGACATTGAGCTCGCCTCGCTCAAGGTAGTAGTCGATGACCGAGGTGATCTCGAGTTCGCCACGCGCCGATGGCTTGACCAGTTCGGCAGCCTCGACGACGCGCTCGTCGAAGAAGTACAGCCCGGTGACCGCCCAGTGGCTCTTCGGATGCTCGGGCTTCTCTTCGATCTTGGTCGGTCGACCGTCGGCGTCGAGGTCGACGATGCCATACCGCTGCGGGTCCTTGACGTGATAGCCGAAGACGGTGGCTCCCGCCGGACGGGAAGCGGCGTCGGAGACGAGCTTCGAGAAGCCGGCGCCGTAGAACAGGTTGTCGCCGAGGACGAGCGAGGCGCCCTGCCCGTCAAGGAAGTCGGCACCAATCAAGAACGCCTGCGCGAGGCCGTCGGGGGATGGCTGCGTGGCGTACTCGAGTTGGAGGCCCCACTGCGACCCATCGCCGAGCAGCCGTTCGAAACCGACCCGATCCTCAGGAGTGGTGATGATCAACACTTCCCGAATGCCGGCCAACATGTGCACCGACAGCGGGTAGTAGATCATCGGCTTGTCGTAGACGGGAAGCAGCTGCTTCGACGTGCCGAGAGTGACCGGATGGAGACGCGAGCCGGTGCCGCCAGCGAGAATGATGCCCTTCATGAGGGCGAGGGTAGGCGCCGACGGTCAGAAACCGATGACATCTGTCGCCGAAGCGGCTGGCCCGGTATCGGCGATCACAGCACTTCGTAGTACTGAACGGAGACCGTTGGTGGGTCAGGAAAGGTCGCACTGAATCGGTAGATCGCTTCGACATAGGCGCCTGCGCCCGAGCACTGCCAGGTGACGAACATGTCGACGCTGTAGTCGTCGTCACGATCGAGTGGCTTGGCAGCGCCGCCGTTGTTCGCCTTGCGGAGCAGCACGATGCCGTGGTTCGAGTTCGGCTGCGAAAAGTTGGTGCTGATGAAATCGGCGATGACTTGGCTGTCGTTGCTGTCTTTGATCTGGAGCTTCCAGCTGTTGCCGCCACTGATGTTGTAGCTGTTGATCCGCCAGGAGTAGCTGCGCATCATGGTCCCCGAACCACACGTCGGTGAGGTGTTGTCGCCGACCGTGACCGTGCCAGTCTTGCCGTTGTTGCTGATGTTGGTCTGCACGGTGATCGGGAGCGGCTCGCTGGGGCCAGGGATCTCGGTGAGACTCGTGCCAGGGCCTGAAGCGGCATATGCAACGTCGCGCGAAGACAGCACGACTGAACCGGTTGCCGCGATGGCACCACCGGCCGCAAGCTTCTTCAACGCTTCTCGACGATCCATGTGTCCTCAAACAGGAGGCTGCAGCGGGCGCAGACCCATGTCTTGTCATCGTCAAAACCGTTGACAACTTGAGCGTCACCGCAGGTCAGCGGTCACGCCAGCAGCGCGTCGAGTGCCGCAACGCCGGCCGCTGGCG
This sequence comes from Candidatus Ilumatobacter isfjordensis, assembly GCA_964199985.1. Taxonomy (GTDB): domain Bacteria; phylum Actinomycetota; class Acidimicrobiia; order Acidimicrobiales; family Ilumatobacteraceae; genus Ilumatobacter_A; species Ilumatobacter_A isfjordensis. Next base: position 2,416 of record CAXMZV010000652.1, read on the forward strand.
AGGTGTAGACCAGCCGGGCGACAGGTACACAGCGGACAAGGCGCTGGATCCCATGAAAACACGCCTCGATGTCGGCGTCATCGACCACGAGATGTTGCAGCAGCTCGACCATCGCTTGGGCAGGGTCGAGCATCGTGACGGTGTCGACGGCGTCATCGTCGCGGTCCCACCGGGCGACAACCAGTGTGTGCAGTGTGCCGCCATCCGAATGTGAGTCGGAGGGAACCGGCCAGTCGACGGCGTCGCCGGGCACGGTGCGGCCTGGCGGGAAAGGTAACCCGAGCGCCACGGCGCCCTCACGGCGCAGCCCGATCGGCCGGTGATATGCGCTCACGGCGCGATTCGCCGGGTCGACGGCGGCAACTTCGTCGGCAACGTAGCCCCAGCCCGCCAGCGTCGCAGCGGCCGCCAGGGTTGACTTGCCGGCG
>CAXMZV010000653.1:0-2807 GCA_964199985.1 Candidatus Ilumatobacter isfjordensis
CCGAGCAATCGCGTCGTCCCCGTCGTCAAGGGCTGTCGGTGTGAACTGAACTCGGTCGGGCGCAAGCACGGCGACGCGTCCTCGCTCGTCCTCGGGCTGCGTCACGTCGACCACGACCAGCGGATCACCGTCAGGATCGGTGTCGTTGATGAGCACGTCGATCTCGATCGACCGGCCCACCACTGCCGTGCCCGAGTCAGCAACGACCACGGGAGGCCGATTGGGCTCGATGTCAGAAATCACGTCAACGAGCACGGCTCCACGAACCGGGGGATTGGTGCCATCGTCGACCGTGTATTCGAACGGAACCGAGTCAGCCGACCCCGCCTCTGCGGTGATCGCGAGCTGCTCGCCCTGCACCTCGACGCTCAAGCCCTCGGGCAACGGCTCGACGATGCCCACGGTGAGCGTGTCGCCGTCAGGATCCTCGTCGTTGACGAGCACCGGGAGCTGAGTTTCGACGCCGCGGCGGAGGCGAACCGAGTCGGGCCGCACGATCGGAGGTCGATTCTCGTCGCCCATCCGCGCGACGGTGACCCCGACGGTGACGTCGTCACCGAGCGCACCAAAGGAGTCGATTGGGCGATAGGTGAAGACTGCGTCGCCTTCGAAGCCGTCGAGCGGCTCGTAGCGGAGCGCTGCGAGGCCTGACGGCCCAACGGTCTCGGTGACGTCGCCGATGCCTTCGGGGACTTCGAAGGCACCGATCTGGACCGGATCGCGGTCCGGGTCGATGTCATTGAGCAACACGTCGACGATGACCGGAACACCCGCCCCGGTCTCAGCGTTGTCGGGCGCACCGACGGGCGGCTGGTTCGTTCCGTCGAGCGGAATGAGTTCGATGATGACTTCGGCGCTTGCTTCAGTTCCATTGCCGTCAGCAATCGTGTATGTGAACTGGTCGAGGCCGACGTAGCCAGGCTCGGGCGTGAAGACGACGGTCGACGCCGTGCCGATCTCGACCGATCCATGCCCCGCATTGCCGACGTCGACCACGGCGATTGCCTCGCCGTCGGGGTCGTAGTCGTTGGCCGTGACTGGCACCTGCACCGCGCGGCCCGCACGGGACGTGACGGGATCGTCGATGGCCACTGGCGGATCATCGATGCCGTTGTTGTCGGGCTCGCGCTCTTCGGGTTCTACGGTGGCACCATCGGCGGACCCATCGCTGGTTCCTACTGACGCGTCTCCTTCGTTGACGATCTGGCCGTCGTCGCCCAGGACCAGCGTGGTGCCGTCGTTTTTGTTGATGGCAACGACACCCCACGGATTCACGGCCCAGACGAATGCGCCGGCGAGGTCATCGACCCAGATGAGGTCGACAGTTGCCGTGACCTCGGGAATTGCGTTGGTGAAGATCGAGGGCGTGTCTTCGTTGAGCAGCTCTTCGTTGCGCCAGTCGAAGCGCTGCACGCGGGTCGGGCCTCTGCGAACGAGGACCGCGGCGTCGCCGGCGATCGCCAGCAGGTCCGAGCCGTCGACGCCGAGACCGGCGATCCGGGATGACTCGGTGATGCCATCCTCGGACACGCACCACAGCTCATCATTCGCTCCGACCCAACCGCAGCTGTTGGCGGGGCCTGGCTGCTGGGCGACGATCTCGCTCGAGTCAACGTCGGTAGGGAGGTCGAACCACTTGCCGTCACCCAGGCGAGCGCGCGGGCCAGCACGATCGACGATCAACGGGCGGCTACCCACCAGTGACAGCGTCGTATCGTTGGCGGCGGCGCCGTCGAGCGACCGAGCCGTCGATCCTGCCGACGTCGTGCGAACCACATTGGCGTCAACAATCGACCAGATCGATCCGTCAGCGGCAACGAGTGCGTCCGGCCCGGCCTCGACGTTGAACGGCACGGGTTCGCCGGCGACCGGGAGCAGCGTCGCGGCGTCGTCAGCAGCGTCGACGACCACAAGACCCGAGGACCCCACACCTGCCAGCGCACGCCCGCTGCCGAGTGTGACCACGCCCTGCGCCGGTCCGAGTCGCAGCTCGGCAGAATCGATCGAGCGAACTTCGGCGGTGGAGTCGTTGACGACGTAGGCGCCGGGGCCACCTTCGATGACGCGAAGTTGGCTGCCCTCGGCGCCGACGTCGAGGCTGGCCAGCGCTCGGCCGCCGTAGCCGTCAGCGAGCACGATGCGGCCAGTGGGTTGATGCACGAACCAACGGGTCGCGCGCGACGCCGCGGCGTCAATGGCAGGAAGACCGTCTGACCGGAACACGACCACGAGCGCGCCAAGGGCCAACACTGCTGCGAGCAGCGCTGCCGTCGTTTGACGCCACGTCACGGTTCTCATCTGGACCTTTCTGCAACCGAGCCTGCGTTTGAAGCCTTAAGGTTACGAGTCCGCCATCCATTTCTTCGGCAGATCAGCAATGGAACTTGAGAAGAACCTGAGAAGATCCTTCGAGACGCACGAGAGCACCCCACTGTGCAGCGAAGAACCCTAGAGTCGAAGGTGATGGAGCTGATCGTGCGCACCGCCCACGGCACTGCTGACGTCTCGATCGACGTGCACGATCGAGACGTCTCACTGCGCGACCTGATCGCTGCGGTCACCGGGCAGGCAGCCCCGACGACGGCGCTCGTCGACGGTCGGCTCACCAACGCAGGTGACACCGTTGCGGCATGCAATGTCGTCGCCGGTTCGGTCATCGACACGCTGCTCCATGACGCTGACGAACGCACTGCGTCCCCGGTCACCGTGTTGCGCCAGCTCAGTGGCCCCGGCGCAGGCCGCCACGTTGCGCTCAGCGCAGGCCGGTACCGCATCGGTCCAGGCAGACGCCAACATGCCACGGAACT
>CAXMZV010000654.1:0-2804 GCA_964199985.1 Candidatus Ilumatobacter isfjordensis
ATCGACGACGCGGACCTGCGGCTGATCGTCACGAACGCAGCGGTCTGGAATCGTGTGCGGATGCCCACGGTTGCCGTCGACGAGTCGGTCAACGACACGTTCGAGGCGCTCGCCACGATGTACCTCGATGCTGAGGCTGCACACATCGCTGAATTGTCGGGTGACCCACTCGACGTCGAAGTGAACGCCAGCGACGTTGCGTACGTCTTCTTCACGTCCGGGTCCACCGGTCAGCCAAAGGGAGTTGTCAGCGAGCATCGCAACGTGGCCAACTTCCTGATGTCGACGATCGATCGACTCGGGATCACGGCTGACGACATCATGCTCGCGGCGACCACGTTCTCGTTCGACCCGGCGGTGCTCGAAGCGATCGCGCCCTTGGTAGTCGGCGCCCAGGTCGACCTCGTCGAACGAGACGTCGTCCTCGATCCAGCACTGCTCGGCCGCGCCGTCGACCGTGTCACTCTTGCCCAAGGCACACCGACCATGTGGAAGATGCTGCTCGATTCAGGCTGGAAGGGAAACCCGGCATTGACCTGCCTCTCGGGCGGCGAAGTGCTGATGCGCAACCTCGCTGACGAGCTCCTCAAGCGTTGTGGCGCCGTGTGGAATCTCTACGGACCGACCGAGACTACCGTCTGGTCGTCCGCCGCCCGAGTCGGCGCCGATGCCGCGTCCGTTTCGATCGGTGAGCCGATCGACAACGTCCACTTCCACGTGCTGAACGAGCGTCGAGTCCTCGTTCCCACCGGTCGGCAAGGAGAGCTCTGGATCGGTGGTGCCGGCGTGTCGCGGGGATATGTGGGGCGCTCCGATCTCACCGCCGAACGATTCCTCGACGACCCTTTCGGGGCGCCGGGCCAGAAGATGTATCGCACTGGCGATCTCGTTCGTCGTCACCCCTACGGACGCCTTGAATTCCGCGGCCGAGTCGACCACCAAATCAAGTTGCGTGGTCATCGCATCGAGTTGGGCGACGTCGAAGCGGCGCTCGAAGGCGCACCAAGCGTTGCTCGGGGCGTTGTGGTCGTCCACAACTTCGCCGGCGACGAGCGTCTCGTTGCCTACTTCACCGCGAGTGACACCAATCGGGCGGCGGGCAACGCCGACCTCGATGCAGACGCTGCGACGACGGACTCGATCCGACGCCACCTTCGCCGGGAGCTTCCGGCGTACATGGTTCCGGCCCAGTTCGAGCGAGTCAACGAGTTCGCATTCACGGCGAGCAACAAGATCGACCGGAACCGACTCCCCGAACCCACTTCGGGCAGCAGTTCCCCATCGGGCGCCCCGCCCCGAGTCCCTGAGATCGAGTCCGACATCCTCCATGTCGTGATTGGCGTCTTTCGAGAGGTCTTCGGCGACGATGACATCGGCCCCGACGACGACTTCTTCGATCTGGGCGGGCACTCACTGCTCGCAACCAAGATCATCTCTCGGCTGCGCAACCGGCTTGGGTGCGAAGTGCCGCTCCGAGCCCTGTTCGAGCAACCCGCTCCGCGGGGATTGGCGGTGATCGTCGCCACCTCACCGACCGCGCACGTCACCGCCCTCGCGTCAGAGGACCAGGACGATTCGACGACCTACGCCCTGTCGTTTTCGCAGGAGCGCATGTGGCTATTGCACGAAATGTATCCCGACAGTGCGGCCTACAACCTCGCAACCGCCGTGCGCATCAATGGCGCACTCGACATCGACCGACTCGTCGACACACTGCGTCAAATTGTCGACCGCCACTCGTCGTTGCGCAGCCGATTTGTCGAAGAGCACGGTGCACCGCGTGTACGGGTCGAGCCATCGGTTCCCTTCGACGTGCCCGTGACCGACCGACGCGGACAGGCCCCTGCCGAAGAGCAACGAGAGTTCGTGCGTCGCGCAATGGAGATCGACGCGAACCAACCGTTCGATCTCGCAAGGCTTCCGCTCTTCCGGCCCCACATCTACCGGCTGGCCGACAACGAATCCGTCGTCTACTTGGCAATTCACCACATCATCGCGGACCAGTGGTCGTTCGGCGTGTTCGCCCGCGAGATCGCCGAGCTGATGGGGCCCACTCGGACCGGTGACACCGACGACCCTCGCGAACTGACGGATCGACCACCACGAGCCGAGTTGTACGGCGAGTGGCAGCGGCATCAATTCGAGATTGGCGCGCACGACGCGTCGCTCGCCTACTGGCGTACGCAATTGCGTCACCTCCCAGCGATCGAACTGCCCACCGACCACCCACGCCCACCGATTGCCTCGACCCGCGGGAGGACGATCACGCGCAGTGTCCCTCCGGAGCTCATGGCGCAAGTGCGAGCGACCGCCGGCGCACACAATGCGACGGAGTTCATGGTGATGTTCACTGCGTTCAACGCGCTGGTCCACCGCGTGACAGGCGCTCAGGACGTCGTTGTCGGGGTACCGATCGCCAACCGACATTGGCTGGAGAGCGAACGATTGATCACGTCGTTGGTCAACACGCTCGTGATGCGCACGGCCGTGTCGAGCACCGAGTCCTTCGCCGAGCTGCTCGAACAGGTTCGCAACGTTGCTCTCGATGCCTTCGCGCACCAGGACGTGCCGTTCAGTCGACTCGTGCAGGATCTGGCGCCAGAGCGCGACCTGTCGCGTGCGCCGCTGTTCCAGCTCTTCTTCAACATGCAGAATGCACCGGTCGAGCCCGCAGCGATCGATGGCCTCGATGTCGAGATTCTGCCGATCCGTCGAGACGCCGCGCAGTTCGACCTCTCGCTGAGCATCGACGTAGCGTTCAACGACTCGATCTCGCTCGAGTATGCAACCGACCTGTTCGACGA
>CAXMZV010000655.1:0-2797 GCA_964199985.1 Candidatus Ilumatobacter isfjordensis
GCGCTACCTGTTCGAGGACGATCAGTGGAAGAACGCCGGTGGAACCCTTATCGAGCGGATCGTCGGAAGCGACCAATGCCCCGACCAGTAAGCGGACGAATCACGATCTGCCTGGCCCTGCTCGTCGGCGCAACAATGACCACCGCGAGTCCTGCCTTAGCGCGAGAACGGTCGACCACGGCCACAACCAACGAAGACAGCGGCGACGTGGGCGTCACCGTCGTGTCCGGCGTGGTGTACACGCCGGGTGGCGGGAGTGGGCCGAAGTGCACGTGGGACCGGTACGACCAAGGCGAGTGGGAGAACGCAACGGGCTCTCCCCCGCCGGAGGGTCGCGAGTACGACGTCCCCGACGAGGACCTCACGCCCGAGGAGCTCGACACTCGCAACGCCGAACGCGAGCAGGACGCTCAACGCGAGGCCGAACGACGATCACGCACCAAGGTCACCGACTTCAACGGCGAACCGCATCACGTCTACGACGTACGCTGCGCCGGCTTCAGTGGCAACCTCCGCCTCGTCCCGGCCAACCTCGACGCCGATGATCTCCTCCCCGGGCTCATCGACGCTGCCCGCAGCCGGATCGAGCTCCCCGTCCCGAACGTCTCACCTCAGTTCGACTTCGGCGGCTACGTGAACCTCGGGATGTGGCTCGCCGTCGAGCCGGCCACGTTCGAGCCGCTCACTGCCGAGGCTGGCCCCGTCTGGGCAACGCTCACTGCAGCACACGACAGCATCACCTTCGACTTCGGCAACGGCGACACCCGCACGTGCGAGGGGTTCGGCACCCCGATCGTCGACGAGAACACTCTCGATGAGGGCCCCTGTGGTTACACCTACCGCCAGTCGAGCCCCGACGATGCGCCCTACTCCGTCGGCGTCACCACCACCTGGAACATCAGCTACACCAGCTCGAGCGGATCAGGAGCGCTCGACCCGTTCAATCGCACCGCCACCTTCGACCACGACGTCGACGAAATCCAGACCGTCGGCCGCAGCAACTGACTCCATCCCGGTGACCAGAACGGGATGCGCGCAATCTCTGCCCGCCAGACACAGCATTCCCCCCGATTCCAGGCAGAGATTCCCCGAAGCCCCGGAACCGAGCCGACCTCGCTGGCAGCAACCGTCCGCGCACCCCGTGTTCGGAAAGATGTGACATCACGCCCGCGAACCTGCGCCCAGACGCGACAAAGCGCCCGTCACGTCACCAATCGGCGAGTGAGCGAGCGCTCAGAAGTGCTGTAAGACAGCGAGATTCAGATGTGTGGCGCGATCAGCGACCCATGTTGGGGCGCTTGCCGTGGTTCGCCTTGGAACGACGGAGGCGGGCCTTGCGCTTGCTGGTCTTCTTCGACATAGGCATGCCATGCTACGGCTCGCGCGGCCGACCCCCAACCGTGTGAGCATTAGCCCACGTCAGCGGTTGTTGCGCGACATCAGGGCCACGGCGGTGCCAAGGCCAACCTCGGATCGAATCGTGGCGATGCGCCGCCCTGGCTGCACCGCATCCTTGGGCTCGCTCACCCGCTCCGGACCGAGCAGCTCACAGGCGGCATCAAGATCGTCGACGTTGATCACCAGCCCCCAGAACTCTGCCTCGCCTCGGTCGAAGTCGGGGTGCTGGACGATCTCCACGATCAAGCCACCGCTGCCGATCCGGTGGAACCCCTGCGTGATTATTCCAAGCTCGCGAGTGCGCTTCAGTTCGCACCCCGTTGCCTCCGCCACTGCTGCAGAGACCGCCTCCAAGCTGCTGGTCATGATCACCACGTGATCGAGTTCGACCGCTCCGAGCGCATGCTCGGCGAACACCGGAGGTCCTGCTTCGACTACGTCCGCCGACAACCCTGCGATCGCCACCACCGGCTCGACGCCACTCAGCGCCCACCCGGTGATTCCCGGTTCGCCAGGAGTCGACGGCTCCGTGATCTTCAATCCGGTGCCGAACAGCGGGATCACGCCGTCCGCCCCCACGGTCAATCCCAAGGACCGCCAGATCTCCGGATCGCCCGCAACGGTCAACCACTCGACTCTGGCATCGTTCATCGTCACGAGGCCATCATCGCAGCTCGGCTCAGGCAGCGACCGACTCAGCCCGGTGAGGAGGAACGGACGATGCTGGGGTTGACTCGTCAGTCGACGTAGGCGTCCCAGCCGCCGAAGGTCTCGCCTTGGGGCACCGCCACGACGGTGAAACGAAGGTCGAGCGGATACCACTCGTCCGGGTCCTCGCCGAACCAGTTCCAGCCGCTGAAGTTGCTGACCGGGTTGTTGCTCGTGTTCTTGATGGCAATGCCGTAGCGCTGACGAGCTCGGCTCCAGTCGATCGGAACACCGTTCTTCTGCCACATGCTGGAGATGCTCTCTGACCATTCGACAACGTTGCCCGGATTGCCGGTGATCGTTCTCAGTGACCCACAGGTCTCCTTGGCCAATCGGTCCTGCCACACGCAGAACTGCAGCCGCATGCTCTTGGGTACCGGCTGGCCACCGTCTTTGATCTCGGCCCTGAAGTGGAGCCGACCATCGGCGTAGTTGACGGGTGATGTCCAATCGCCGTTTGCCGAGGCCATCGGAGGTTGGTTCCACGGGAACCCACGGTCGGACTTCGTCACGAGCCGGTTGACCTCGAAGGCAACGAGTTCCTCGGCGTCCGCGCTGCCCAGCGTGATCGTCGTTGTGGCGGTGTCGGTCAGCAACTCGTCGTCGGTCACGGTGAGGGTGACCAGATACTCACCGTCAGAGGCGAACGTGTGGTCAACGACCACACCGGTCCCGGTCGTGCCGTCACCGA
>CAXMZV010000656.1:0-2791 GCA_964199985.1 Candidatus Ilumatobacter isfjordensis
GAAGAGTCAAGTAGCGACGGCAACAGCCCGATCCCGACCGCCGGGTGAAGAGATCTCGCGATGTCGGACCTCGCTGTGTCAGCCAACGGGGCAACGACGGGATGTTGCCGGCGACGCGCGTGCGCATCACGTTCGACCGGCCGGTGATCGGAGCGGACGGACTCGACGTCACCCGACTCGGGGCATTCTCGCATCTCGCGTTTCTTGCGCGCCGAGAAAGCGGATTCGGGTTTTCATCGATCGCTCCCACGCATCGACGACGCCCTGGGCGGGATCACCCGCTACAACTTCTTCGACGCTTGGCCTGCGAGCTGGAAGGGCTTCGAGTTCGACCGTGGCGGCAACGATGCGAGCATCGAGGTACTCGAAATCGTTGTCGAGAAGCTCGAACGCGGGTAACCGCCCGTTCAGCCGACGGTGTCGCTGTTGGCGCTCAGAACGACGGGAACCGAGCGCGATCGACCACGAAGCGCGGCTTGATCTTCATGGAGTTTTTCGACCTGGCCCGAAACGAAGAACACGCACCCGACGCATGTGATCACACGATTTGCCGACAGCATCCGGATGTTGGATGAATGTTGGATTTCGCCGAATTGGTCAACTATCGGCAGTGAGAAAATCTACAGAGCACCTGGTAGATCGAGTGGGGCGTCCGGGGCTCGAACCCGGGACCGACGGATTATGAGTCCGCTGCTCTAACCAACTGAGCTAACACCCCTGGGTTGTTACAGATGGCGCCTGGCACCATCTGTAACGGTTCAGGCGTCGGGTTGTTCGATGGCGTCGAGGAAGGCGTTGACGTCGGGCTCTTCGCCACCGACGAGCCAGATTGTGAGTTCACCCGGGTTGTCGCTCTCTTCGTCGTCCTCGGCGTCTTGCCAGGGGAGCACACCGTCAACGAAGTAGCGGTCGACCGTGATGTCGTCATTGTCGGCATCCACCGGGGCGACGACGGCGATCTCGACCTCGGTCTCCGGCGGCTGGTCGCTGAGGATGTCGATCAGTTCATGAACTCGCATCGGCTCAGTGTAAGTAGTCGCCGAGCCATGCGGGTGCGTGCTCGAGGAGGTACAGGCTGACGTGTTTGCAGCGATCGAGCGCAGTGGTGACGGCTTCGTCCTGATTCATGTAGACGTCTGCCAGGTCGACGGTCATCTTGGCCACCATCGACAGGCTTCGCTCAGGCGCATCGGTGACGCTCGGGAACGAGTCGATGGCCGACACTTCGACCGGCAGGTCCATGCCGCCGATGCCGGCGAGGTCGGTCGCCAGCACGAGGAGATCAGGAGGCTCGGGAAGCGGCGGCAGCGTCCACGTGAACAGCAATGGGAAGCTGAAGCCGTGCGGCGGCGGGTCGTCGAGGTCGTCGAGCTTCATCACCTCGTCTTCGAACCCGAGCATGGCCCTGGGGTCGACATCAAGCGATAGGTGGAGATCGATCGGGCCCGAACAGGCCTCCTCCGGGTGGAGGTCGACTTCCCACAGTTGGCGGAGCGAGTACGTCTCGACGAAGTGCCGCTCGTCGTGAACATGAAAGCCAGAGTCGATGGCCTGGCTCTTCACATCGGCAATGAATCCTGCAACGTCGATGACTGCCATCGCTGCGGACACTACCGTCCCGTGACGTGGACTCGACCAACAACAGCGGCGCTTCTGTCATACCGATTGAGGCGCAGGCGACCCTCGATCTGTTCGCATCGATCTGTGACCGCACCGCTGGGGTGGTCGGCAGCAACGCGAATTGGGGTGCGTCGGGCCGGCGCGCCGGGCAGTACGCCATCGATCTCGACGTCGACGAGGTCTGCGTCGGACCGCTGCTTGCTGCTGGGTTCGACGTGTTGTCCGAGGAGTCGGGACTGCAGCAACGGGGTGCCGAACTTGGGGTTGACGTCGTGGTGGTCGATCCGCTCGACGGATCAACGAACGCCAGCCTGGGGCTGCCGTGGTGTGCTACGGCGCTCTGCCTGGTCAGTGATGGCGTGCCGACGGTGGCGATGGTGAGCAACCTGGCCACCGGTGATCGGTACACAGCTGTGAAGGATCGCGGAGCGAACCGGAATGGTCGGCCGATCCTGGTCGGCCCGCGGTCGTCACTCTCGGACTCGATCGTCGCCGTAAACGGGCTGCCGTCAGCGCACTGGGGATGGCAGCAATTCCGGGCGATGGGCGCATCGGCGCTCGACATCGCAGCGGTCGCACGTGGCGGGTTCGACGGCTACGTCGACACCACCACCGATTCTCATGGCGTCTGGGACTACCTGGCGTCGGTCTTGATTCTCGAGGAGGCCGGTGGCTCCGCCGTCGATGCGCTTGGGCGGGACCTGACCGTGCTGGACCACATTGCCCGGCGCACACCGATCGTTGCATCGAACGGTGGCTTGCTCGACGAGTTGATCGCAGCGCGCCAAGCGTGAGTGACGCGTGGGCGGCTCCGGTCACCCCCGAGAATGCTCCCGCTGGCTGGCATCTTGATCCGTGGGGTGCCGCTCCGTGGCGCTGGTGGGACGGCACCGCATGGACCGCCCATGTGGCTGCGCCGGCGGTGGAACGTCAGCCTCGGTTACCCGCTTGGCTGAGCGTGCCGGTCATCATCGGCGCGCTGGTGTCGGCGTTGGTGATCGTCCAGATCGCGGCAAACGTGCCAGTCGCCATCGTGCTCGGGCTTGTTCCGATCGCCATCGTCGGTCCCGTATTGGTGTGGCTCGATCGCGTCGAGCCGGAACCGTGGTCAGCACGGGTCCATGCGTTCCTGTGGGGTGCATTCGTGGCAACCGCGGTGTCTGGCATCGTC
>CAXMZV010000657.1:0-2787 GCA_964199985.1 Candidatus Ilumatobacter isfjordensis
CGAGCACGAAGTGCGGACGAGGAGAAGAAGGATTCATGAATCTGCGTCCGGCAATCACGACCTGGTTGCCGTCCTACCAGCGGTCGTGGTTCAAGTCAGACGCTGTGTCTGGGGCCACGGTCGCCGCCGTCCTGATCCCGTCGGCGCTGTCGTACGCAGCGATCGTGGGGGTCGAGCCGATCGTCGGCCTGTACACGGTGCCGCTGGCGCCGGTCGCCTATGCGATCTTCGGCGGATCGAGGCTTCTCGCCGTCGGGCCCGACGCCGCCGTGTCGGTTCTGGCGGCCTCGACGATCGCCGGGGTAGTTACCGGCGATGACAATTATCTCGACGTGATGATCGCGCTGTCGCTCATCGTCGGCTTGATCTTTTTCCTCTTCCGGCATGTACGGACGGCCAGGATCGGGTCAGACGCGAGTGCTTGGACGGCAACGCGGAGCGTGTCGGTGAACTCGTCGGTGTCGAACAGGATGTGTGCCGCCGCCAGCGCCGCTTCGCCGCGGGTGGAGTTCAGCCCGGCATTAAACAGGTCGCCCCCGTAGTAGGTCTGTTCGCCGGTTCCGGCGGGAGTGTGTGCGAGCTCGCGATCGGGGTCGGAGTCCTTGGCGCAGCTTGCCACCAGCATTGCGATTCGGTTGGACGGCGTGTTCACCTTTGCGATGGTGCTGCAGATGCTGCGGCCGACCTCCTCGCCATACAGCTCACGGGCGTGTTCGCACACGTCTGCGAGAACCTCGGGGTCGGTTGTCTCGGGAAGGTTCCAGATGATCTGATCGATAGCCGATGCGGGGATCGCGTGGTCCAGTCTTAACGCGAGATGGGCGAATCGTTCGGGGTTCTCGCTCGTGCGGCGACCGAGGAGCTGTGCGAGTTCGCGGGCGCCTCCAACAGGGGGGTCGCGGGTCCAGGAGGTTTCATCGCGATCGTGTTTCGCGAGTGCTTGCAGCCAGTTGTCATCGGACATCTTCTCCGATGCCTCTTCGCCGATCGGGGGGCCGACGAAGTGCACCTCTATCGGCGATGGGCTGCTGAGGACTTGGTCAGTGAATCGGCGTGCGAGTTCGGCCAGCTTTCGCTTCGCACCATCTGACATGCGTTTCGGGTCGAGCGCTGAGAGGAGTTCGTACTGCCCGTGGCCGTTGCTTTGCCGACGCTCATAAGGAGCTCTTCTGCTTGATCCGTGGGTCAGTTTCGGCCTGGGAGGACGGGTGGGTGACTGCCGAGGGCGAGCAGGGCGAGTGCGATGAGTGGCTCTGGTCCTTTGAAGCCGAACGCGATCCGGGTGAGGAGTCGGATCTTGGTGTTGGTGGATTCGATGAGCCCTTGGGACAGGCCGCTGTCGAGGTTGTTGTCGATCGCTGTTCGGTGTCGTTTGATCTTGCGTCCGAGATCGACGAAGGACGGAATCTGGCATCGTTGTGCCCATGACAGCCACCTGTCGAGCGCTTCTTTGCCGCGCGGTCCCTTGACGGCGAACACGAACCGAAGTCCTTCCTTGAGGAGGTAGGCCCGATGCAGGCGGGGGTCGGTCTTGGCGATCCATTCGAGCTGGGCGCGCTGGTTCGACGTGAGGTCCTGGGGGTTCTTCCAGAGCGCGTAACGCGCTCGCGCTATGCCGCCTGAGGTGCCTGATGCCCGGCCGCGCAGGGTCGGGTTGCGGCTGTTGTTGTGCCGGCCCGCAGCACCGTTCCAGGCTCGACGACGCTCGACATCGAGCGCTTCGATGGCCCACGCAACGACATGGAACGGGTCCGCGCAACGAACAGCGTTGGGGGCTCGCTTCGCGACAACGCGGGCGATCCAGTCCGCCATATCGGCCGATACATGGGTCAACAGGGCGGCGCGGTCGTCGCCGAGCGCGTCGAAGAACACGTTCAACGCGGCGTCGCTGCGACCGGGGCCGGCCCACACCAGACGGCCGGTGTCGTGATCGATAACCACGATCAGATAGCGATGCCCGCGCTTGTAGGAGATCTCATCGATCCCGATCCGCCGCAGCCCATCGAGACGATCAACACGTGACTCGACGTCGGCGTTGACGCGGGTGACGATCGCGCCGATCGTTCGCCACGCCACCCGCAACAACTCACACGTCGCCGACTTCGACGTCCGAACCGTCAACCACGCCGCGGTGTCATCAAACACCCGCGTGTGGCCCGCGCCGTGACGCGCCCACGGCACCGCCACCACCGTCGGTCCGTGATCGCGGCACCGCACACGCGGTGCATCGGCTTCGATGAACACCTTGGTCGTGCCAGCGTCCAGAGTCCGCCAGCGGCGCCGACCGTGGCCCTGGTCATAGCCCGGGGCTCGTCGACCGCAACGACCGCACCGTCCCCGAGCCTTCGCGTCCGGTCGCGCTGACACGATCAACGACTCATCGAGTTCGTCGACGCGGACGCCTTCCACGACCGTGCGCGTGAGACCACACGCACGAGCCCATACCTTGTTGTTCTGCACCCCGTCTGCCTTCCTGTTGGTTTCAGCCGTAAGACAGCCAGAAACCTACGAACACAGGCGGGGTGCAACCGCGGACCGCCCCCAAATCACCCACACATCGAGCAGAAGAGCGACGTAAGTGCCGTACTCGCGCGGTTGTGGTCGCAGTGGACGGGTGCGGATATGCGTGGGCTGACGGCGGGGATGGCAAGCTTGCCGGATGATGACCGGCGGCGATTTCGACGACTCGGCCGCAGGTTCGTTGGTGTTGCGAATCGGCCGCGACGTAACTGACCGGATGATTGAGCGGGCTCGTGCGTCGTGCTGCCCTGGTCGTCTTCGCTGCTG
>CAXMZV010000658.1:0-2782 GCA_964199985.1 Candidatus Ilumatobacter isfjordensis
CGAGTTCTTTCAAGCGATTCCATCGGAGTTGCTCGATCGACCGCACAGCGCTGGTGAGTGGACGATTAAACAGATCCTGCTCCACGTATCTGATGACGAACGCATCTACGCTTATCGGGCCCTCCGGCTCGCGAGAAACGACCCGACCGAGCTCCCATCGTTTGATCCCGATCTGGTGGCAATTCACTCAGATGCCAACAGCCGACCGTTGCGCAGTCTTCTCAATGAGTACGTCACAGTACGCGAAGCGACGCTGTCGCTCTTCGACGGGTTCGGAACCTGTCAAGCCGTTTGAGACATTTCTAGTTTGAGTTGATGAGGGCGTCGCGTTGGGGCTGGTTGATCCAGGCGACGGTTGGGAGTTTCGGGGGGTCGGGTCGTCGGTGGCGGAATCGGGTGGGGTTCGTTGCGTAGGCGGCGGCGAGGGTGGCGGCGCGTTGTTCTCGGATCTCGGTGGCGGTGCCGTAGTGGACCGAGGCCGGGGTGTGGAGCCCGATGCCGGAGTGCCGATGCACGTGGTTGTAGTGATCGAAGAAGCGTTCGCAGAACGCTCGGGCGTCGGCGATCGAGCCGAATCGGCCGGGGAATGCCGGGCAGTATTTCAAGGTCTTGAACTGGGCTTCGGAGTAGGGGTTGTCGTTCGAGGTGTGCGGGCGGCTGTGGGATCGGGCGACGCCGAGATCGACGAGCAGTTGCGACACCGGTTTCGACGTCATCGCAGATCCGCGGTCGGCGTGCAAGGTGAGCTCGCCCTTGTGGACGCCTTGCTCGCGGTAGGCGGCGTCGATGAAATCGGCGGCGAGTTCGCCGGTCTCGGCTGGTGCGGCACACCAGTTGACGATGTAGCGGGAGTAGATGTCGATGATCACGAACAGTTCGTAGTACTCGCCCCGTGTCGGGCCTTTCAGCTTGGTGATGTCCCAGGACCACACAGTGTTCGGGCGGGTGGCGATCAGCTCCGGCTTCTTCTTCGCCGGGTGGGTGCGTTGCCGGCGCCGTTCGCGGGTCTCGCCTGCGATCCGGAGCAGGCGGTACATGGTCGAGATCGAACACAAATAGACGCCGTCGTCGAGCAGGCGCGCCCAGATCTGGGCGGGTGCGAGGTCGCAGAACTCCGCCGAGCGCAGCACCGCCAGGACATGTTGTTGTTCGGGTTCGGTGAGCTTGTTCGGCGGTGCCGGCCGCGGGACGTACGGCCCCAACTTCGGCGGGCGACAGCGCCGATAGAGCGTCGCTCGCGGCTGACCCAACAGCGCGCACGCCTGCTTGGTTGATGTCAGCGCGGTGAGGTCGTCGAGGTGGGTGTCGATCACTGCTTGAACTTCGGATCGATGTCCGCGCTCTCGGAGAGCAACTCCAAGAGCGCGTGCGCTTTTCCCGTGATCTCCAACGCCAACTTCGTCCGCTCCAGTTCGGACTCGAGCTTGGCGTTCTTCTTGCGCAACCGGTCGAGTTCAGCCTGTTCTGCGCTGCGCCGCCGACGCGTCGACACCATCGGCTGGTCGCGGCGGGCGCGCTGGTTCCGCCATTCCGAGATGTGCGACGTGTACAACCCCTCGCGGCGCAACAACGCGCCACGAGCTTGGCTGTCGACGGCGGCGTCGTACTCGTCGACGATGCGGTCCTTGAACTCGTTCGAGAACCGTCGTCGGGTCGGTTTCGCTGCCGGATCGACAGCATCATCAGCTTCGTTCACGCTCCCATTCTGGGCGCGAACTGGCACTGCGGTTGTGGTCATCGTCATCGGTCAGGGTTCCTTCTTCTCGCCCCGATGGACAGTGAGCACCGGCATCACCGGTGTCTCACCTCAGCCTGACAGACAGGGCTGTCAGACGACGCACTCGCTCTCTTCGCGACAGCGTCAGGTCGTGGATCCAAGCGAACCAGCCGTTCGTTCCCATCGCGTTCCGTAACGGCGAACCGATCCTCACCACGTGCAACGAGACCTCCACCGTCGATTGAGCTGCACCGTCACCCGCAGGCAAAGGCTGGGTCAAAATAGGCTGGGAGTTGGCCAGTCAATGATTGTGCGAGGACCCGCATTGCCTCCAAGTCTCCCGAGTCCAAGGCATTGTTGATTTGATTCCCGCTGCTTGTACTGAGTTCGCGGACCAGATTGAACACGCATGCGGAGCGAATCAGTGCGGCGTCTAGCTGGCGGTCTGCCTCGACCCTCAATCTGTCTGCTTCAGTGGCGCTCTCCGCGGCGACGGCGGCGCTATTCGCGGCTTCGGCGGCGTTTGCTTCGGCGACCTGTCGCTGGCGGTTTGCTTCGGCCGCGTTTGCCTCGGCGCGCGTTCGCTGTCGGGTGGCTTCGGCGGCGTTTGCCTCAGAGCGCGTTCGCTGTCGCGTGGCTTCGGCGGCGTTTGCCTCGGCGATGCCTTGTTGTTCTTCGGCGATGCCTTGTTGCTCCACGGCGATCTGCCGCTGGCGGTTCGCCTCGTCGGCACTGACACTGGCTTCTCGGGCAGAACCTTCGGCTGCTCGGGCACTCTTGTCGGCTTCCTGCTCGTTCGATTCGGCCTTGGAGGTACTTGCCTCGGCGATGCCTTGTTGTTCTTCGGCGATGCCTTGTTGTTCTTCGGCGAGGCCTTGTTGTTCTTCGGCGAGGCTCTGCTGGCGGTTCGCCTCATCGGCGTTCTCCTCCGCCACGGCGTTTGCTGCACGAAGCTTTTCGCTCTCCTCATTCAAGCGGTAGGCGACTGCGCCACCGATGATCGCGAGCAGTGCGAGGACGAACGGCACCCCTGCCAACAACCTCTTTCGGCGAGAGGCTTTCTGG
>CAXMZV010000659.1:0-2780 GCA_964199985.1 Candidatus Ilumatobacter isfjordensis
GCGTCGTCGGTCTTCAGCGAGTCACTGTTTCAACGTGCACGCCACCTCTTCAACCACTGGACTCACTTCCATTCGAACGACTCGCTGCGCAGGCTCGTCGAGCAGTGGGTTCCCTACACGGAACTCTAGGAGGCCCACGTCGCCATCCAGACCTGCGCCGCGTGTATCGAGACCTCGTCCGAGCACTGGTTCACCGACGGTCCCGTCGTCGACGCGGTCCTCGCGTCGTGCGCGTTGCCGGGTGTCCTTCCTCCCGTCGAGATCGGCGGACGGCACTACCTCGACGGCGGTGTCGTCAACTCGATCCCTGTCTCCCGAGCGATTGAACTCGGCGCCGACGAGATCTACGTCCTCCACGTCGGTCACATCGACGATGAACTCGAAGCGCCCCGCCACCCGTGGGACGTCGCCATGGTCTCATTCGAAATCGCCCGCCGACACCGATTCAACCGCGAGCTCGAAACTGTCGGCGAGCACGTGCAGGTGCGCGTCCTTCCCACCGGCAAGCCGCCGGGCCGATTCAACGACCTGACCAAACTTCGGTACAACTACGACAGCGCCATTCAGGCCCATATCGACACCGCTGAACAAGCGACCCTCGATTTCCTCTCGACCTGACCCGCTCGTCACCGCGAGATCGGATGCAGGTCGTCTGCGGTCAGGGTGGTCAACTGCTCGTCGGTCGGGACCTCGACGTCGGAGAGGCGGAGCGCGTGATGGCCGATTGCGGCTTCGAACACGTTGCGCACGAAGCGGGCGTTGCCGAAGCCCCGACCGCGCGGCTCGGCTTCGATGATGGTGCCCAGCTTGACCTTCCCGCTCTCGTCGAGGTGGTACTCCTTGCTGCCACTGATCAGGCCGAAGATGGCGATCAGCTCGTCGGTGTCGTAATCGGGGAACTCGACTGTTCTCGTGAATCGACTCTTCAAGCCAGGATTGGTGTCGATGAGTTCGCTCATCTCGGCGGGATAGCCAGCAGCCACCACTGACAGATCGTCGCGGTGGTCCTCCATGAACTTGACGATCGTGTCGACGGCTTCGAGACCGAAGTCATTCTCGCCACCTCGGGCCAGCGCATACGCCTCGTCGATCAACAGCGTGCCGCCAAGGGCCGACTCCATGACCTTCTTGGTGGTCGTGGCCGTCTGGCCGACAAATCCAGCGACCAGACCTGACCGATCGGTCTCGACGAGGTGCCCCTTGGTGACGACCCCGAGGGTGCGGAAGATCTGGGAGAGCAACCGTGCCACGGTGGTCTTGCCAGTACCCGGATTTCCGGTGAACACCAGGTGCTTGCTTGTCTCGATGACGGGCAGGTCGCGTTCGGCCCGTAGCTCCTGCACCCGGAGCAGCGACGTGAGCCGACGCACCTCGGCCTTCACGTGATCGAGCCCGACCAGCGCGTCGAGTTCGGCCAACAGTTCCTCGATCGAGCGCTCGGGCGGTAGTTCAACCTCGACGACCTCCGTGGGCGTTTGGCCCGCAGACACCTGCGCCCGAGCAGGAGCATCGGGTTGCCCTGGGCGGGGCACGCCGTGCTCGTCCATTGCGCTCAGCATCACCATGCGGAAGCGGTCGATCGCGCTGATCTCGGCGGCAGACGGCACCATGTCGAGTGCGGCGGTTGCATGGGCGACCGACATCGCCTGGGTGTAATAGGCATTGGCGCGGCGGCGGGAATCGCGGGCGTCGGCCTTGACAAGCAGATCGAACATCGTGCTCGCCTTCGAGAGCCATGCTGCTGAGCCGCCGAGCGTGTCGTCGGAGCGCAGCTGCGTCGGCGTGAGGATCATGGGCGGCGTCAGCTTGCGTCCGAGTGCATCGACCCACGACTCGAGTTCCTGTGAGGTGTGGCGGCCGTCGGCATCGACCACGCCAGACACGAGGTTGGCCGCCTCGATCGTGCACTCACCGCGATGGTCGGCTCCTCCTGACAGCTCTTTCAGCAGGTCGTTCATCGTCTCGACGAACTCGTCGGACTTGTCCTCGAATGCAGCGGGCATGGCCGTCGAGCGTAGATCACCAGGTCTGTCAGACTGATTCCATGAGTGATTGGACAGCCCCCGGACCCGGCACATGGGAGCTGGACACCGCACACTTCGAGTCGACGGTGTCGCGCCCGATGCGTGACCTGATGTCCGAAGCGATGGGCCTGGGACTCAGCGAGGGCTTCGAGCTCGCCGGCGCCCCATTGTCATCGGTCGACGCACGCTTCGTGAACGGACGGATGTACACGCGGCTCGTCCCGCTGGTCGGTGGCAACTCGACGCGACCCGCACCGCCGGACAAGGTGTTGTGGCTCGTCACTCGGCTCCACCCGGCGTTCCGCCGTCGCGCCAAGCAGTCAGCGCAGGCGATTGACGGCAAGTTCTGGATGAAGGAGTTCGTCCGCTGGGAACGAGAATGGAAGCCCAAGCTGCAGGCCACAAATCGGCGGCTCGGCGAGGTCTCCGTGGCTGAACTGTCCAATGCTGACCTGGCGAAGCACCTCGATGCGGTGTGGAAGCACGCGGCCTGGGCGGCGGCGCTGCATTTCCGGCTCCATACGTCTGATCTTGCGCCGATCGGCCGACTGCTTGTTGCCGCCGAAGATTGGGGCCTCGACCCAGAAGAGGTGATGGCGACACTTGCGGGAGCGTCGCCAGCGACCAGCGCACCGGCGCGCGCTCTGGCCGCGATTCGCGCCGAACTCGAACGTGTCGACTCGACGCCCCAAACACTCAAGGATGTCCGCGCTGCGAGCCCTGACGCCGCAGCCCTGCTCGACGAATACCTCGCGG
>CAXMZV010000660.1:0-2779 GCA_964199985.1 Candidatus Ilumatobacter isfjordensis
CTCGCCCAATTCTTCGACTCGCTGCGACGCATGGCCGACGTCAAAGACGTCACGATCGCACTGCCAGCACACGGGCATCCGTTTGTCGACCTCGGTGGTCTAGCGGAGCACATCATCGAGCATCACGAAGATCGTCTCGACATCATCCGCGTCGCGCTCCCCGACCTCCCGAACGGCACGGTCAACGACTTCATGCGCGTCCTGTTCCGGGAACGCTCATGGGGAGAGATGGCCGAGAGCGAGACGTATGCCCACCTCGAGCATCTCCGCGAGCTCGATGAGCTGTCTCGCCACGTCGAGGACGGGTTCGCTCGATATGCGCCCCTCGGCTGAACGGATGGCGGTGATCAGATCGAGCCGAAGTGGACGAGCAATACGCCAACAATGATGCCCAGGATGCCCATCAGGGACTTGGCCCACTGCTGCTTGCCCAACTTCTGAGGCGTGTCACCGGGCGTCGCGTGAAGGCCTTGCAGGCCGAGGCCGATGTTTCGCAGGGCCGCAGATCCGCTCAGCCCGCCACGTGGAATAGCTTAGACGAATCCGACGAGTACCAGGAGCAGCCCGATAGCGACCATGCCGGCAATCTATCCGGCGGCCACGGATCGTTCTGGCTGTCCGTTTTCATCCCCAGCTGAAGCGGACAGCGAAACGGATTGGGCATGAAACGGATTGGCGGCGACGAGGGCTGCGCCGACGAGCGCGATGGCAATGAGGCCGAGGTGGCCGACCACGAAGTCCTCGACGAACGCCAGCGGGTTGGAGCCGAGACCCAAGCGTTCGGCGGTCCATACCGTCGCCAACAGCAGCGCGAAGCTGGCCCCAGCCACGCGGACTGCGGACGAAACCGACGTTCGCGACAGCAACCAGATCGCAGGGAAGACGACAACGATGGTGACGAGCTGCGCCAGCTCGACGCCGAGGTTGAAGGCGAAGAGCGTCACGATCGTGTTGCCGCCCGTCAGTCCGAATCCGTCGAGGATCTCGGCGAATGCCAGACCGTGCACCAGTCCGAACCCGGCGGCGATCGGAATCTCGCCGTGCGCCGTGATGGGGCGGATTGCGTGAATCGCCGAGACGCCGACCGACACCGCAATCGCGATTTCGATCGGCCGACTCGGCAGTGACACCACGCCGAACGCTGACGCAGCAAGCGAGATCGAATGCCCGACCATGAATGCCGTGGCCACGTGCAGGACTCGCCGCAACCCGTGCCAGAAGCCCGGAGCGGAGCGCCACCGACCAGTCGTCGCAACGAGCGGCGCGGGCAGCAGCACCGTCAGCAGAAACAGCAGGTGGTCGGCGCCATCGAGCACATGCTCGAATCCATAGCGGAGCGTTGCGACGAACGAGGTCTCGTCGAGCGAGCCATCATCGTTCAGTGACATCGTCAACTCGTCGGTGTCACCATCGATGAAGCCAGCAATTCGAGCGGAACCGTCGCTCTCGATGACCGTCACAACAATCTTGTGGTCATCGTTGTGTTCGATGATCGCCTGGCTGCTGATCACCAACTCGTCCGGCGTCGCCCCCGTCGTGTTGTCGCCCGTCACTGCGACCCGGACGTCGTCGCGCCCATCGCCCGCGATGACCCTGATCTGGCCAACCGTCAACGGCCAGGCCGCTCCGTCGGGGCTGCTGATGTGCAGGTTGTTCGTGACGTACTCGACGATGAGCTCGCGCGTTTGGGAGAGGCTGAAGGTGTCCGTCGCGATCTCCTCGCCGAGTGCGTCACCCAGTTCCTCGATGGGCAGGTCGACCTGCGCCTCAAGGCCAGCGTCATTGACGCTGACTTCGATTGCGGTCGTGTTGGCTTCGTGCGCAGCCGCAGGCCCGGACATTCCGAGCACGACGGCCGCGGCACTCACCACGACGAGCACCAGTTTCGTGAACCACTTCATCAGCGTGCTGCCTCAGGCGCCCACCCACCTACGGGGCGGTCAGCCGTCGCTGGGAGCGGCTGCAGGCGGTCCGCCAGCAGGGGTCGCACCAGCGGGCGCACCAGCGGGAGGACCACCGGCGAGGCCATCAGCGCCGGGCGGAGGGCCGCCGGCGCCAGGCCCTGTTGCGGTGAACTCACCGTTGAGACAGCGACCGACGTAGGGGTATTCGTCGGTGATCAGGTAGGCGTACTCACCGTCGACCTCGACACCGTTGCACTCGTCGAGCTCGCCATTGGCCTCGCTCCAGACCCAGTCCGAGGCATAGGTGCCATCGGGCGTCGTGCCCTCGATCTCAACGTCCACGCTCCGCAGCGCACTGGAACCCACGCAGTCGGTGCCCGAGCGGGTGTCGGTCGACAGTGCATAGCTAGATGAGTAGGCGCTCGACTTCGAGTAGTACATCAGGTAGCCGTCTGCAGCGAAGCCGACATGCACCAGGTCGTCATCGGTGGAGTACGCGTCGGCCAACAGCTCCGAGACGCCGTGGTAGTGGTACTCGCCGGTGGGCTGCACGTGGGCGTTGTTGAAGTCGAGGCCGAGGTTGTAGATGTCCTGCAGCGCTTCGACACGGAGGGTTTCGCCGGACGAACAGGTCACAGTTTCAGCGGTGGCCGGTTCGAACTTGACGCCGTTGACCGCCACGCCGGGCGTCATTGCGATTGTTGCCGCACCGACGAACGTCGGCTCGGCCGGGTATTCATAGGAAGCGTCCTGCTCGGAGATGGTGTTCGGGTTGCCGTCGTTCGGGAACTCGCCGGTCTCGTGGTCGGGCAGTGCGTTCGACACGATCGTTCGTGTGTCGCCGTCCACGGTGACGGTGGTCATCGTGCCGAACT
>CAXMZV010000661.1:0-2775 GCA_964199985.1 Candidatus Ilumatobacter isfjordensis
GTCGAGCTTGAACTACTGGGCAGGCGAGGACGTCGCGAACGAAGTGATCGCGAAGTTGTCGCCAACGGGCACCATCTGTGTGTTCACCATCAGGACGGCCGACATCATCGTCGACGTCGCCGGGTACATGTGACCGTGCCCAGCGGTTGAGTCATCAACGAGAGCGGCACTTTCGGGTGTCGCTCTCGTCGCGTCTGGGTTCGATTCTTGCACCACAAGATTCCTTCAGGAATGTCTCAAGTTGCGTGCTCGGCGTCGTCGTGCTGCCCGCCGCCACGACGGTCTCGATGCTGAGCAATTCTCGTCAGTAGCTCCGCTTACAGATCCGCGCCACCACCCGACAACCGGCGAAGTCGTGCGCTCTCTGCAGACGACAACGGCCGAGCCGTCGGTATCGGGTCCTTCTGCCCTGTCGATGGCCAACGAGTCGGCGGAGACTGGAAGGTTAGAGGAATCGTGGCGCGTCGACAGCGGATCGAGGAGGCGACGCCCCTCATCAGAGGTCAACATGCAACCCCCGGGCCCGCTTTTGGGTGGCTCCGGATTCGAGAACGAGGTGTGAGATGCACTATTCCGTTGTCCGTTGGATTCGCCTGACGGCAGCTGCGGCCACCGTCATCGGGGCCGGTCTCGTCTCCTCGGTTGCGCCCGCGGAAGCCGAAGCACCGCCCTCCACGGGACCACCCCCCACCGCCACCGCCACCGTGGTCGATGAGCCCGCCACGCTCGATGAGCCAGCGACGATCGAGATGGTGGTGATCGAGATGGTGGTGAAGACCCCATCAGAACCCGTTCCCGAGGTGCCCGAACCGGCGCTTGAGACCACCGTGCCGGACGAGACCCCCGTGCCGGACGAGACCACCGTGCCGGACGAGTCGGCGGCCGCGCCCATAGAGACGATCGCGCCCGAGACCGACGAGCTGGCAGTCGATGGGTCGGCTGTCGGCCCGGTGCCGCCCTCCGCGAACCAGGAGGCCGAAACACAGCAAGCCTCGTTGGAGCGCGAACCGGACGCCGCCGCTCCCGCGGCCAACGCGCCTGAGGAGACCGAAGCCCATGAGGGTGGCCACGAGGCAGACGCCAACCAAGAAGGGGGGCACGATGAAGGCGCAGGCGGAATGGGCAACCCGTACCGCATGACCTTCGCTGCCGTCTGGTTCACCGCCGCCGGCGATCCGATTCTCGAACTGGCTGCGGAGTCGAGCTCGTGGTTCAATCTTGCGGCCGCCAGCCAGACCGGGTCGGGCAAGCCGACTACGGCCACGTGCAGCTACCCCGAGGGCAGCAACGTACTCGTCTGTGAATACGAGAATTCCGGTCACAAGTCGGTCGTTGACGGCATGGTCGTTCCGGCTCGACAGACGGCGACCTACACCGTCTCCGTTGTGGGAGACCCCGACGCGTGGAGCATCGCCAATGCCAACGGTGGCCCGTACTCCGCCCGCGATCTCTGCCCTCGCGGCGATGGCAGCGATTCCGGAGAAGACCATGGCAGCGATTCCGGTGCCGGCAGCGAGGTGCGGTATTGCGAGCACACGATCGAGATGCAGCAGATCGCCATCGTGATTCCCCCGATGATTCCTCCCGTTGACCCACCGCCGCCGCCTGCCGTCGAGCCGCCTGCCGTCGAGCCGGCTGCCGCCGTGCTGCCTGCCGCTGCCACGCCTCCGCTCGCACAGAAGGTGCTGCCGGCCACCGGTGGCTCGGTGTCGGTGATGCTGGCGATCGGTGTGCTGATGGTTGCTGCCGGGGTGATGATGTTCGCACTGACTCGTCGTCGCGTCGATCCGCTGGCTCTCTGCATCAGAGAGGCGCCGAGGGACACTGAAGCTGGCCTGCATGCGTGAGAGGAACTGTGATGGACGCGTACATTGCCCCTGCCGCTGCCCACGAAGTACGCCTTCGGCGGTCCCGCCACTTCGGCCACCGCGGGCTTCCCAGGAGGGTGAGCGAGTCTCCGACACCAGTGTTCTCAATCAATCGCTGAGTCGCCACGTCCGGCCGGGATAACGCGACCCATCATCAGCACGACCGGTGTCGCAAGACGACCGGCGACGGGCATCGGCGACACGGCGGGAAACGTTCGCGGGTGGGGCTCTATCGCCCGGTCGGGTACGCAGCTCCGTCGGGTTGGCTACCGGCTGGCGAGGATGCACGTCGGTGAAGCCACATCCAAGCGTCAGCGGTTCGCGCTGCCGCTTCGGTCCAGCGGACCGGGACTCGCATTTGCTGTCCTTCGACGTCGAGGCGGATGACCAGCGGTGCTGCGATGACGCCAGCGTTGTCGTTGACGATTGGGTGGGTCCAGTCGAACTCGAATCTGGTTGCGGTCGCCTCGGCAAAGTTGCGTTGGAAGAGTTCACGTACTTGATCGCGGTTGCTACGCAATTCGTTCTGGCCGGTGCCGGTGCCCGAGATGTGGTCGTCGTCGCCGAAGAGCTCCATCAGTGCGTCGATGTTCGTGCTGCAATATGCGTCCGCAGAGGTCTGAAGCGTGGCAAGCAGTTCGTCGGTCACGGTCATGGTGTCCAGAGTGCGTCACCATGCCACGAACCGCGACTCCGACGCGATTGCGGGCCGTCTCCGCTCGGGTGCGCCCGAACGCCGCACATATCAACGAGCCGACCCAGCAGTCGAACCCTCCCAGTACGAAGCCTCTTTGTGTCAAGGGGCAATCCTGAGGGTGGTTTGGGCGCGTCGAGACCGACCCTCTTGCCTGGTGGAGCGAAGGGTCGTAGCGTTGGTTGTCGGGTCCGGGAAGTGACTGATTCGAAG
>CAXMZV010000662.1:0-2770 GCA_964199985.1 Candidatus Ilumatobacter isfjordensis
TGCTGACGAAGAGCGACGACACCCGCTCCATGTTCGCCACGACTCGCCGTCCCTCGGCGACGACGTTCGGAAGACGGTCGAAGCGCCCATCGAGCAACACGAGCTGTGCGACCGACTTGGTGGCCGACGTGGCCGTATCCATGGCGATGCCAATGTCGGCACGCTTGAGCGCAGGGATGTCGTTGACACCGTCGCCAGTCATCGCCACGTTGTGCCCCGCCTGCTGGAGCGCACCAACGAGTTCCCGCTTCTGCTCCGGCAGGACGCGGCCGAAGACGGTGTTGTCTTCGATCAATTCGGGCAGGGTGGCGGGATCAACCAGCCGGAGATCGACGTGATCATCAGCACCACTGACTCCGAGTCGACCTGCCACGGCTGACACGGTGGCGGCGCTGTCGCCCGAGATGATCTTCACGGCAACATGCTGCTGGACGAAGTAGTCCATGATCTCGGCTGCGTCCGGTCGCAACTGCTCGCTGAGAACGACGAGGCCGACGGGTTCGACCTGGGGTGGCAGCTCAGCGAGCCCTTCGAGGGCGGTATCGGACCGAGCAACGAGCAGCACCCGCTTGGCGTCAGCAGTGAGTCGGGCCACGGTCGCTCGCGACGGCGAGTCCGCGGGACTCTCGGCGGCGTCGAGAAGGATCTCGGGAGCTCCGAGAATCCAGGTGCCCTGGTCCTCGAAGGTCGTCGCGCTCCACTTTCGCGCCGACGAGAACGCCACGTGATCGATCGCATGCCATCCGCTCGGCACCGCAACGGCCCCGGCGAGCACGTGCGTCGATGCGGTCGGTGTCGTCTCCGAGGAAGCAAATGCACCGAGCCCGTTGCGGACGACGTCGATGTCGGCTCCGAGACTGACGACCTCTTCCAGCTCGAATCGTCCGGTCGTGAGCGTTCCGGTTTTGTCGACGCACAACACATCGATCCGAGCGAGCCCCTCGACCGCGTGCAACTCCTGCACGACGACATGATTCCGGCTGAGCCTGATGATCGCCACGGCCATCGCCATGCTGACGAGCAGCACCAATCCCTGTGGTACCAATCCAACGACACCAGCGACTGCGGAGACGAGCGCATCGTCCACGTCGTCACTGCTCCGCAGCTGGCTCCACAGCAGCAGCGCCGCGAGCGGACCGATGAGCCACATCACCACTCGGAGCAACTGGTCGACACCGCTGCGGATCTCCGAGGTCGTCAACACGAACTCCTTGGCCTGGGCCACCAGCCGGTGGATCCATGCGTCGTTGCCGACGCGTACTGCGATGACGGATGCCGACCCGGCGACCACGGCGCTGCCCGATTGCACCTCGTCACCGGAACGTTTCGGAACCGGGTCAGCTTCCCCAGTGAGCGCCGACTCGTCGACCTCGAGCGCGTGCGACTCGACGACCGTCGCGTCGACAGGAACCTGATCGCCGGCTGAGAGCCGAACGAGGTCGTCAACGACCAGATCTGCGGGGTCGACTGCCTGCTCGGCCCCGTCGCGGACCACCGTGATCGTCGGAGCGATCAGTACCTTGAGATGATCGAGCGTGTGCTTCGCGCGGGCCTCCTGCACGATGCCAATCGCCGTGTTGAGCACCATCACCAACGCGAACAGCGCGTCGATTGGGTCCCCGACGACGAGGATCACCCCGGCAAGCACACTGATGATCGCGTTGAATCGGCTGAAGATGTTGCCGCGCACGATGTCGCCGTATGTTCGAGACGTTCGGTCGGGAACCTGGTTCACCTGACCAGCTGCGCGACGGGCGTCGACCTCGTCGCGACACAGCCCCCGGCCCACAGACTCAGACATCGTCGATCCGCTCGCATCGAGCACGGACTCAGTCCTCGCTGTCTGGCGGCGGGACCACCACGACCGGGCACGGGGCGTGCGTGAGCACGTGATGCAGCGTCCGCTGGATCGTGCCGCCGTGTCGCCCCACGACGATTAGCGCCGCGTCGATGCCAGCCTCGACCAGCCGACGGCCCGGTTCTCCAACCTTCACCGACCGCGAGATCGCGAGCTCTGACGCCGTCGACTCCTGGATCTCTTCGGCAAGCCCGATGAGATCCTCGGTCGCCCATTCGAGCAGCAACTTCGGATCGATGTAGAACGCTGCAACATCGAGGAGCCCGTCAGTGCCGAAAACCGGCCGATGTGGCACCGCTCGGATCAGGCTCAGCGCAGTGCCGCAGCGTTCGGCGTAGCTGGCTGCCCACTTCACCGCAGCGTGTGTCGCTGCCCCATGACCTGCTCCCGCGACGACTGTGTTGCCGATGCCCGCTTCGGCCGCTGCACCAGCTCGGACGATGACCAGTGGGAGGTCGGTCTGATGAACGAGCTTGGTAGCGATTCTCCCGATCGTGCGCGGACCGAGGGCGGGCTTGGCGTGGATTCCGACGGCCAGGAGGTCGGCATCGACCTCATGCGCTGTCCGCAACAGTCCGTCGACGGCGTCATCTTCCAACACCGTGCACTCAACCTCATGGCCCCGCTCCCGCACATGGGCCACCCAGTTCGACTCCAAGTCGTGCATCGTGCTCGTCACAAGCTTGGCCGAGTCGTATTGCACTGCTGCGGCCGCCAGTTCCAGACCTGGTGACAGCACCGACACCGCGTGAACGACACCGCCTGCTCCGACCGCGTGGGCAGCCCAATCGAGCGCCGACAATGACTCGGCGGACCCATCGACCCCGACAACAACGTGACGAGGGCTCAACCGGTCTCGATGCTGCAACGCGCCCTCCATACACCTGATCGTCGCGCCTGGCCTCTTGCACA
>CAXMZV010000663.1:0-2770 GCA_964199985.1 Candidatus Ilumatobacter isfjordensis
CGGACTCCACCACCTCATCTGGGAGATCGTCGACAACTCCGTCGACGAAGCAATGGCAGGACACGGCGACCGCATCGAAGCCACCCTCCACGCCGACGGCTCCGTCTCCGTCCTCGACAACGGTCGAGGCGTCCCGGTCGGCAAAATGGGTGACGGCCCTCACAAAGGCCGCTCAGCGCTCGAAGTGGTGCTCTGCGAAACCAACGCGGGCGGCAAGTTCGACTCCGAGAGCTACAAAGTGTCCGGCGGTCTTCACGGCGTCGGCGCATCCGTCGTCACCGCATTGTCCAGCCGGATCGCCGCCGAGGTCCGACGAGAGGGCCGCGTCCACCGCCTCGTTCTCGGCACGACCAAGAACCGCAAAGGCGACGTCGAACCCGGCGTTGCAGTCGAACCAATTCACACCGTCCGCAAGTGCGCCAAGGGCGACACCGGCACCCTGATCAGGTTCTGGCCCGACCTCGACCTGTTCCATGACGACCACGGCGTCGAATTCGACCGGCCCCAGTGGTCGCTTCGCATCATCGCTGACCGGTTCCGCCACAAGAGCTTCATTCATCCCGGCGTCACGTTCGCCGTCATCGACGACCGCAACGGCGCCAAGGAACTCTCCGAGTGGTGCTCGAATGGCGGCGTCGCCGATCTCGTGACCGAGATGACCGCCGACACCGGGCTCGTTGCACCGGTCGTGTCGTTCCAAGGCGACGACGGCGACATCACCATCGACGCTGCGATCGCCTGGACAATCGATGGCCGCGACACCAGCATCGGATTCGCGAACGGCGTCGCGACACCGGAGGGTGGCACCCACATCAACGGGTTCCGGACCGCCGTCACCGAGTCGGTCCAGAAGTACATCGCCGACCGCGACATGTTGAAGGACAAAGAGTCGCCGCCGAACACCCGAGACATCTTCGCTGCCGGCCTCATGGTCGCCTCCATCATGCTGCCCGGCCCGCAGTTCGCCGGGAACTCGAAGTCGAAGCTGATGAACCCCGAGGCCACGTCCCGGACGCGTGCGATCGTCATGCCCGCCATGGCCCGCTGGCTCGAGGAGAATCCCGAACAGGCGAAGAAGATTGCCGACCTCGCCATCTCATCGATGCGGTCCCGAACCAGGTCGAACGCCGAACAGGCAGCCGTCCGCGCGCTGCTCGGCAAAGGCAACAAGTCCCGCAACGGACTCCCGGCGAAGCTGCGCGACTGCACGTTCAAAACCGACCGGCCCACCGAACTCCTCCTCGTCGAAGGCGAGTCGGCAGGCGGCACCGCAATCGACGCCCGCGACCCCTCATTCCAGGCAATCCTGCCATTGCGCGGCAAGCCTCTGAACTCGTACCGCGAATCGATCAGCCGAGTC
Organism: Candidatus Ilumatobacter isfjordensis; assembly: GCA_964199985.1. GTDB lineage: Bacteria > Actinomycetota > Acidimicrobiia > Acidimicrobiales > Ilumatobacteraceae > Ilumatobacter_A > Ilumatobacter_A isfjordensis. The sequence goes on from CAXMZV010000663.1 coordinate 1,361, forward strand.
GTCAAGACGATGGCCGACCTCATCTTGTCGATGGGCTGCGGAATCGGCGACGACTTCGACCTCGACAAGTTCCGCTACGACCGTCTCGTCGTGCTCGCCGACGCCGACGACGACGGACTCCACATCCGCGCACTCATCCTGGCGTTCCTCTACACATGGTGCCCGGGCCTCGTCGAGTCCGGCCGGCTGTTCTACGCGCTGCCGCCGCTCTGGACGACCGTTCATCGAGGCGAACGGATCTACCTCGAAGACGATGCCGCAATGCGCGCCTGGCGAGCCGACAACCCCACCCACAAAGCCCACATGGGCCGCTTGAAGGGTCTCGGCGAGATGGACGCCGACGAACTCCGTTCCGTCATGGGAACCGACCGCAAGATCGGCGTCGTCAACATCGAGGACCCCGCAAACCTTGCCCGCCTCGCCGAGCGCCTCTTCGGCCCGAAGTCCGAACTCCGCAAGGCGTGGTACCTCGAACGGTCCGGCGAATCACTCGCCGTTGGAGGAACCGACTGATGGCCCGCAAGAAGAAGACCGCCGATCCCGTTGATTTCACCGAGACGATCGTCGAACTGTCAGCCGGAGACCAGCTCGACCGCGACTACTTCGCCTATGCGCGAGCAGTCGTCGAGGATCGCGCGATCCCTGCCGCCGCGGACGGACTCAAGCCGGTCCACCGCCGGATCCTGTGGGACATGTGGACTCAGCGGCTCCTGCCCGACCGGCCATTCGTGAAGACCGCCCGCGTCGTCGGCGACACGATGGCATTGTTCCACCCGCACGGCGACGCCTCGATCGCAGACGCCCTCGCACGCCTCGCCCAACCGTTCTCGAACCTCGTGCCACTCCTGGACTTCCACGGCAACGTCGGCTCACCCGATTTCTCGCCGGCTGCACCGCGCTATACCGAAACCCGGCTGGGCCAGTTCGGCGTCATGTTGCTCGACGAGGTCGACCAAGGCGTCGTCGACATGGTCGAGAACTACGAAGGCTCAACCGTCGAGCCGACCGTGCTCCCCGCCGCCTACCCCAACTTGCTCGTCAACGGCGCCAACGGCATCGCGGTTGGCCTGTCGTCGTACCTGCCACCCCACGACCCGCGCGAAGTGTGCGAGGCAGCGTTGATGCTCCTCGATCGCAAGTCGGCCAGCGTCGACGAACTCATGACCGTGCTGCCCGGCCCGTCGTTCCCGTCTGAATGCACCGTCACCAACGGTGACGAGCTCAATGACATCTACCGCTCCGGCCAGGGCCGCGTTGTGGTCCGCGGAGCCTGGCTCACCGAACCCGTCGGCCGCGGTCGAGAACAGATCATCATCACCTCGCTGCCGTACGCAGACACGACCCTCGGGTCCGTCGAGAAGTTCGTCGCCCAGGTTGGAGACGCACTTGACAACGGCGACCTCGCCGGGA